>DASRYX010000137.1:0-3237 GCA_035686985.1 Planctomycetaceae bacterium
CAGGAAGCCCCTCGAAATCCACGCGTGTGATTCAGGGGCTTCCTGCGGTGCGCCCCCGCCACCCGGTTGTTGATGCGAACGCTCGATGAAGATTCGGGCAATTTTTCTGCGGTTGACAGCCGATGAACTGTTCGCGGCAAATGCCGTGGACGGGAAATCGATCTTGCTCGCTGTGGAAAAGACTTCTAAAAGACGTCCCGTATCACCTGTCCTCAAGATTCCGTCGGAGGTGCCAACCCTTTTGCGAGAGTTTGAATGACCAACGGTGACCGCGTCAGCGGGACCGCATTCCACTCTATTCGCCTGCGACTCCACCGTCGCAATCGAGGACAGGTTGATTGCTGAAGAAAACCGCGGTGAACTTAAGTGTTCACCGCGGTTTTCGCTTTGTCGGCGCTGATCGTTTCAGTGTGTCACGGTGCTCAGGCAATACAGCAGTTCAGAGATCATCCAGGGCCAGCGTTTCTGATATTCCTGCACCGCTTCACGCCCCAGCTTCACAGCGAGATGATGGCGCGCGCGGCGCAACTCCGCGCGGTGTTCGTGAGAAAAATCTGCGGCATGGGAGCTGTTCAGCAGCCGTTGCGTACAGGCAATGCTCCAGACATGCCAACTCAGTTCGACAGATTCGGACACGTCAACGAGGCCACCGTCTTTCCTGATCAGGGATTTGAACTCCGCCGAGGTGTTCTCATATTGAAGCGTCCGGTGACCGCATTCCAGAACGTGGCCCAGGCAGTGTGCGATCAGCTCCCTGGGAATGTTGCAGAGATGCTGCTGCTCTGCGTGCAAGAGAATCGCATAGATCTGTAACGTCATGCCGTCGTATCGAACGGCATCGTCCTGCACGACTGATTTTCGCCAGCCCGGACGTGCCGTGCTTGGCGTGGTGTCGAATTGCTGGATCAACCATGCGCACAGGGATGAAACCAATTCGTCATGCTGCTTCCGCGCCGCCTTGTTAGGAAGCCCTTCTCTCATCGCCAGTAATGCTTCTACGGCGAGCGCGGTCACATAGGGATGGCTGTCACCCGACACGACCTGATCGAGAAACAGGTTGTACGCCGCCTGTTCGCGGCTCTGATAGAACGGTAGCAACGATTGCAGTAACTCGATCCGCTGCTCGACACGCGATACGTCTTCCGCGGAGAGATCATCATTGCACGCCGCAATCTGCGCATTCGCATTCAGATACCACATCAGCAGGGAACCGAGTCCATTCGATCCACGATGCCAGTACCACCCTCGAAATGTCCCGGCGGTTTCATCTCGGTGGGGATGCTGCTCCAGCGCAATCAAGGCCAGGGACGCCCGCCGCAGTTCCGAGGGTGTCGACTCCGGCGCGGCTCCGATTGCTGAAACCATCTGTGACGACGTCCAGAAATCGATTTCTTCGGGAGCCGTCGGTTCGGGCCGGTAACGGACGACGAGATCGCCATGGCCGTAAGCCATCATAAAGTCGAGAATGTCGCGACGGATGAGGCTGGCTTGTTCGGAGACTTCGCGGTCGCTGGGAATGGGGCGGAACACCGTCATGCCATGGCGATCGAGATAACGGCAGATCGAACCGGCGAGTGGGACATTCAACCCGGCGTCAGCCACGCCAACGTACGAGAGCAGAAACGTGATCAGGAACGCGGCCAACAGCAGGGTCAGTCGCGCACGCTGGGTCTTCAGTCTTGTCTGCTCGCGCTGCCAGAGCGTATCGAAATCCTGTTCGATAATCCCCGAAAGCAGCTTGGTCACCGATCGCTTCCAGCCGTCCTTTCCAGGACGGGCATCGGCAGCGCAGGGCTCCATGGTCGTTCCGTCGGCCCCCCAGTCATTCAGCCGAAGAGGTTCGGGAAAACATTCCACTTCTTCGGACAGTCCCTTGGATTCCGCGTGGGGCTCTCCGGAAACGATAATGGAGAAAATTCGCGAGGACTGGTGCAGGCGATGGAATTCGCGGATTTCATCACGAACATATCGGGAGCGCGCGGCAGCGGGGGAGCAGACGACAATCAGTGTTCTCGAGCGCTGCAACGCATCACGTATTCGTCCAGACAAGTCGGAACCGCTCGAGAGATCGTCTCGATCACGGAACACAGGACGGAGTCGCCGGGGGATTAACTCGCCGTCAGAAAGAGGACGGCCAACGATCTTGGATGGAATGGTGTAGGATTCCAGCGCATCACGAAGACGTTGGGCAAGCTGTTCGTCGTTGTGGGAATAACTGATGAAGGCCCAGTAGCGGCGATCAGTTGATGCCATGACCGACGTTCTCCTATGGACGACAGTATCGGCCTGTGAGAGTCCACAAGGTGGTAAAACTACAGCGCGCCTTCAGCGCGGTTGCTCCACCACGGCAAACCCACTCCGCCGTCGACGGTAAGGGTGCCGCCGGTCATGTACTCGGCGTCGTCACTCGAGACGAACGCGACCGCCTTGCCGACTTCATCCGGGCGGCCAAGCCGCTTCCACGGTAGCGCTTTGCCGCCCTGTTCGAGTTGTTCCTCAGTGAAGAATTTGCGTTCGCCCGGGGTGTCGATCCAGCCGGGATGGACGATATTTACACGAATGCGGTGCGGGGCCAGTTCCACCGCGGCGGTGCGGGCCATGTGATCGATCGCGGCTTTCGCCATGTTGTAGGCCATCGCCGTGGGAATGGCGAGGACCGCGTGCGGCGAGCTGATGACGACGATCGAACCGCCTTTGCCCTGCTTCACCATCTGCAGCGCGGCTCCGCGGACGCCGTAGAACGCGCCCCACATGCCGACATCGATGGTTTTCTTGAAGCCCGTGAGGTCGGCTTCCAGCATGAGTTGCCGGTCGCTGTAGACGGCGTTGGAGACAAAGCAGTCGAGGCTGCCGAAGGCGTCCGCGGTTTCGGCGATCATGGCTTCGACCCGCAACCGATCGGACACGTCGCCCTGCAGCACGATGGCCTTCACGCCGAACTTTTTCGCTTCGGCGGCGACTTCTTCGGCTTCGCCTTTGTGCGAGTTGTAATTGATGGCAACGTTCGCCCCTTCCTTCGCCATCTCGAGGATGCAGCCTTTGCCGATCCCGCGTGAGGAACCCGTAACGAAGACATTCTTACCGGCGAGGCGAGGCATCATGCACTTTCAGAAAGAAGCCCGAAATTCGAATGTCGATCTTGAATATCACTGTGGGACACAGGTGAGGCAGTGGCCCTTCAGCAGGATCTCCGTGACGCTGCCGACTTTGGACCAGCTCTTCTGAGCGCTTTTGGGG
>DASRYX010000138.1:0-5705 GCA_035686985.1 Planctomycetaceae bacterium
GAAGAGATCACGTTCACGATTCCGGACCTGCTCGCCGTTCCGTTGGGAACAACCGGAAAGCTGCCGATCAAAATCGCTCGCGCCGGCGGCTTCAAAGGGGAAGTGCAACTCTCCTTGAAGGGACTACCGACGGGAATGACCCCACCGGCGTCGCTCGTGATTCCGGAAGGCAAGAATGAAGTCACCGCGGAAATTGCCTGTGATGCCGACGCCGCGGCGATTGCCGGACTGATCACGGTCGACGCCACGATGGTGCTCAACGGTGCGCGAGCCATCCGCGCCGTGAAGTCGCTTGTGATGGCATCCACCATGACGTCGCGGATCAAGATCACTCCCGAAGGACTGGATGATGTGCGAAAGGTCCGCCGGGGAAGCACGTTTCTGTTCCCGTTGCTCATCGAACGACTCGAAGGATTCGCGGGAGAGATCACACTGGAGATGACAGCCAAGCAGCAGCGTCATCGTCAGGGGTTGGCGAGTGAGGAACTGGTTGTCGCCGCTGATACAAAACGCGTGGATTACCCGATCTTTGTGCCCGAATGGATGGAGACGACGAAGACCAGCCGCATGATTCTCAATGGCCGAATTACACAGCCGGACCCCAAGGGAAATGTCCGCACACTGCTGCAACGGATGGAGCTACGATTGGGGATTCTGCCCGAAGGGGCGATGATGAAGCTCGCTCACGCGCCGGGTGAGTACACCGCGTCTCCCGGTAGTGAACTCGCCATTCCGTTGACCGTTTCGCGAATCGCTGAGTTCCGTGAACCGGTGGTATTGGAGCTTGTCGTTCCCGAATCACTGGCTGGTCAAATCACGGCACAGGCAATGACGCTCGGCGCGACAGAATCCCAAGGCGTGTTGCAAATTCACTTTGCCGAGACAGTCGCGCCAATGGCAGAGCAGTCGCTGGTGATCCGGGCCACCGCGCAGCAACCTGGACGCGGCCTCGTTAAATCCGAAACGACGGTGGTGGTCGAAATCCGCAAATGAAGACGATCAGTCGGCGGCGACACCCGCAGCCATCAGTGCGACGTCTTCGCTCGCCGGCGAAATCTCCGCTTCACTCAAACGGCTCGGATAGCCGTAGGTGTCAAAGGCGAAACCGGATGATTCGTACACGCGCCGCATCGTTGCGGGATCAAGCTTGAACGCGTTCTTCTTGTAGGCCGCCAGTCGCGGCAGCTCTGCTTGAAGGCGTGGTTCGATCTGGTCCCAGCCCGGCAGGTTGAGTGCCTCATAAAGTCCCCGCATTTCGTTGAGCGGGTCCGCTTCCAGGTCCTCAAACCGGACTTCGTGCAAGCGGCCGGGCGGAACTAAGTGCTTGGTCGCTTCATACCGGGCGATTGTGTGGTTGTAGATCCAAAGCATGTCCTCTTCGAGACCGGCGAAGTTCGGCGCGGACAACGCGTTCTCCTTGAACAGCGTTCGCCGCAGATGCATCGATGACGCATACACCGCATACGGATCACGATAGAGATAGACGAATCGTGCTGTCGGAAACATTTCCAGCAGCAGCGGAATCCGACAGGTATGACTCGGACTTTTGAGGACAATCGGCTTCGGACTCCGTACGGTGAGTTTCTTCAGAAAGGTGAGAAACTCGCGCTTCCAGGTTTCGCGCTCTTCGGGGGTAATGTCGGTCAGGTCGAGATACCGGCGGTAACGCTCGGGTTCTCCCTGGCAAAACAGCATGTTGTACGGTGAGACCTGCGTGCGGACGAGCAGGGCGATTTCATCTTCCTGCGAGCCGTTCCAGCGGATCGCCATGTTGTCCATCGGCCGTGTCTTCGGCAGTAGCCCGGCCGTGATCCGCGTGATCAAATCTTCGGTCAGCAGGAAATGGCCCGGAAACATGACCTGGTACAGGTTCGGATACGTGAGTTGCGTGTCGAGGGCCATCAAGTCGTGCAGCAGCGTCGTCCCGCTCCGCCAGTGTCCAAGGATGAAAATCGGTGCTTCGGTTATTTCAGTGTGGCGAATCTTCCGGCCGTAAACGGCGCTTTCGATGCGCTCGTTGACGGAGTTCATCGCACTCATCGCGGTGATCGCCGCATGCCGCAGGACATATCCTCGCGATGAACCGGTCTTTAAGCGGCGGGTCTGCTTCCAGCCGGACCAGTTCATGCCGTGAAAGATCGTGAAGCCTTGCTGCGGCGTCTGCTTTGCCCGCTTCTCAGCCTTCGGCGACGGGGCAGAGATCTGTTCTGTACGCTTCTCATTCCCGACGCGGTTATCAAGAGGGTGGCTGCTGATGGCCGGACGCAGGGATGGTGATGGAGAAATCATGGACGACCTGCTGAGCTTCGGAGTTCCGATCCTGGAGGTGATGCGTACGAGCACGAATTGCTCAGCAAGGCATGTGCCGCTGCTTACCAAGCTTTCGCTGTCTGCTCTATTTCCGACATTCGTGATCGTCGCAGCGTCGAAGACCGCATAGAACGCTGCCCGCTTCGATAATGGTGTGCACTATGAAGCCGCAGCCTGTTGGCTTATCGCGCGATGCTTCTCGGCTGCTTGCAGGGAAAGGCCTTACGACGCGTCGATCACGGCAGGCAGCGTAGAAAGTACTCGCGCTCATCGGCGCAGTAGCGAATGTGGTCATCGTTGTGGCTCCCTTCGGGTACGACGATGAACTTCTTCGGACCGGGCGCATTCACGAAGAGTGCCTCAGCAACGGACAGCGGGATCAGACTGTCTGCATTGCCGTGACTCTGCAGCAGCGGACCTTTGTAGTGCTTGATCTTCTCGGCGGAGTTCAAGCGCTGCGTCATATTCCATTCCGGAACCAGCCAGCCGGCGTGCCGTTCAGCGACATCCGGCAGCGACGAAAAGGTGCTTTCGAGAATCAGCCCTCGCGCGCCCCCTTTCGACGCGAGATCCACCGCGACAGCACCGCCGAGCGAGCGACCGATCAGCACGATCTCGTTGGGTTCAAGGCCGTTCTCTGTCGCCAGCCAGTTCCGGGCGGCTTCGGCGTCTTGCAGGATTCCGCGCTCGTTCGGCAGACCCGTGCTGCGCCCATAGCCGCGATAGTCGAAGACCAGAATCGACAACCGATGCAGCTGCGACAGGCGTTGGGCGAGCACGCTCCACTTGTCGACCGTCCCGACGTTGCCATGGCAATAAAGCGCAACGGCCTGCGGATTCGGGTGAGCGAAATAGCGTGCATCGAGGCGCTGGTGATCCGCGGTCTCGATCCAGACCTGCTGGCCGCGGGCTTGCTCGGGGGAGACAAACGACGGGGCGACCGACTGCGGGTAGATCAGGACCTGCTCGACCGGGCGCAATGGCGAGAACGGCCCGAGAACGCGGCAGCCGGGCACGGTCACCATCAGCGCAGTCAGCAGCAACGACGGCCAGCGCATTGCGGAGTGTCGCACGTTCCTGAATGCTTGTGTTGCAGGCTCCGGCAACTTCCGCCGGAGATCGCTCGGTCGACCACGTCAAGGCGAGCCGATCTCTCTTCGTTTCGGATGTCAAAGCGGGTTGAGTTTAACGCTTTTGACGAGATTCCCGCCGTGGAGGAAACGCGACCTTATGGCATTCGGGTGTGGTAGTCCGCGAGGGTGAGGCCGATCAGGATCGCGAGCCAGAAGAACGCCGCCCCGGCCACCAGCCAGATCAGCGGGCGCGAGTGTCGCACGTCCATGAAGTACAGCAGAATCAGTGCGGCCTTCACTCCCGCAATCGCGATCGCCACCGGTAGGTTCCACGATCCCAGTGGAAACCAGCTCACGACTACGGTCACCGCGAGCAACACAATCAAGGCCACAAACACGACGTACAGCACGCGCTCGCCGTGAGCGGGAACCGGAGCAGCAGAAGTGTGGCGATCGGTCACAGTCGGCCTCACGCGACAAGGTAAAAGAAGGGAAACAGAAAGACCCACACAAGATCGACGAAGTGCCAGTATAAGCCAACGTTGTGCACCACCAGCGACCGCGGTCCGAGGGTGACGCCCTGCGTCGTCCACCGCGCGAGAATTGCCAGCGCACCGATCCCGATCACCATGTGAAAGGCATGCACGCCGGTCATCAGGAAGTAGAGATGGAGAAACGTCGCCAGTCCGCGCCGATCCGGCTGCCAGACTTCCGGAGCCAGGAACGGCATCAGCCCTTCCTCATACTTGTGATGATATTCATACGCCTTCACGCCGAGGAAAATCGTGCCGAAGACCATGGTCGCAATGAGCAGCCACAGTGTCCGGCGACGTTCGGACTGTTCGGCGGCGTGCACCGCGAGGGCCATCGTGAGGCTGCTCGTGAGCAGCACGCCGGTGTTGATCGCCCCGAGGACGGAATCCATCGTGTGTCCGCCTTCGACGAATTCCACCGGGTACCAGTTCCGATAAATGAAATACGCGAGAAACAGTCCGCCGAAGAACATGAACTCGGTCACAAGGAACAGCCACATCCCGACTTCACCGGCGAGGCGCTGCTGCTCATGTGTTTCAAAGTGATGGGCCGGAAGAACGGCGGCGTCAGACAAGTTCCACCTCCTGTTCTTCGTCGATTTTCCTGTCGGTATCCTCGGGGAGGAAGTCGTAGGCTTCGCGCTCCACGATCGGCACCGTGTCAAAGTTGTGCGTCTTCGGCGGCGACTGCGTCGTCCACTCGAGACCGGTGTGACCGAACGGATTCGCCGGGGCGGGTTCACCGTAACGGAGCGACCAGATGAGGTAAGTCACCGGAAAGACATAACCGACCGCGAGGATGGAGGCCCCTGCGGACGACATGACGTTCAGCACCTGAAACTCTTCCGGATAGACGTGATATCGCCGGGGCATGCCCAGGTATCCCAGCAGAAACTGCGGGAAGAAGGTCAGGTTGAAGCCGACGAAGATCAGAATGGCGGAGAAGCGGGCCCAGCTTTCGGGATACATTCGCCCGGTCATTTTTGGCCACCAGAAGTGGATCCCGCCGAGGTATGCCATCACCGTGCCGCCGACCATGATGTAGTGAAAGTGGGCGACCACGAAGTAGGTGTCGTGCACATGCACATCAACCGCGAGCGTCGCGAGAAACAGACCGGTCAATCCACCGATGGTAAAGAGCCCGATGAACCCCAACGCGTACAGCATCGGTGTACGATAGGAGATCGACGCCTTGTAGAGCGTCGCCGTCCAGTTGAAGACCTTGATCGACGACGGGATCGCCACGAGAAAGCTGAGCATCGAAAACACCATCCCGGCGTAGACCGATTGCCCGCTGACGAACATGTGGTGCCCCCACACGAGGAATCCGATGATCGCGATCGCAAAGCTGGAAAAACCGATGAACGCATAGCCGAACGGCCGTCGCGAGGAGAAACACGCCACCAGTTCGCTGATCACCCCGAAGGCCGGCAGCACCATGATGTAGACCGCGGGATGCGAGTAGAACCAGAACAGGTGCTGGAACAGCAGCGGGTCGCCTCCGAGCGCCGGATCAAAGATGCCGATGCCGAACATCCGCTCGAGCCCCACGAGCAAAATGGCGAGTGCGACGACTGGCGTGCCAAGCACCATGATCAGGCTCGCGGCGTACATCGACCAGATGAAGAGCGGCAGACGGAACCAGGTGAGTCCAGGAGCGCGCATCAGGTGCGTCGTCACGATGAAATTCAGCCCGGTGAGAATCGACGAGAAGCCACTCACGAACACGCCGAGCGCCGTCGCCATCACGTAGCTGTTCGAATACGTGCTGCTGTACGGCGTGTAGAAC
>DASRYX010000139.1:0-2498 GCA_035686985.1 Planctomycetaceae bacterium
ACGCTCGCCGAACGCATTCACGAAGAGTATCAGGTCTCGCTGGAAGAACTCGCCGCGAGCGATGTCTCCGCGTGGAAACTCTTTCAGGACGAGCGAAGCAAAGGCGCCCGGCCCGCCGAACGCGATGACGAGGATGCTCAACCCGCGGCGACTGCGACCGACGGTGCGAGTTTCAGCGAAGCGCGGCCCGAACTGGAAGCCCGCGTCGGTCGCCTGCGACGCAAGCTGAAACTCCTCGGCCATATCAACACCGATAGCCTCAAAGACCTCGAAACGCTTGAGAAGCGCTTTGAGTTGTTGAGCCATCAGCTGCAGGATCTTGTCGAAGCCAAGGCGACACTCGAAGACATCATCCGCCGTATCAATCTGGAAAGCCGCCGACTGTTTGCGGACACGTTTCAGACCGTGCGGACACACTTCCAGCACCTGTTCCGTAAGGTCTTCGGCGGCGGCGAAGGGGATATCGTCCTCGAAGACCCAAACGACATTCTTGAATGCGGCATTGAGATCACCGCGCGGCCGCCGGGCAAAGATCTGCGCAGCCTGTCGCTCCTCAGCGGCGGCGAGAAAACCATGACCGCGATCGCGCTGATCATGGCGATCTTCCAGGCTAAACCGAGCCCCTTCTGCATTCTCGACGAAGTGGATGCCGCGCTGGATGAGGCCAACGTTGATCGGTTCGCCGCGGTATTGAAAGAGTTCCAGACGACGACGCAGTTCATCATGATCACGCACCACAAGCGGAGCATGATCGTCGCCGATGTGCTGTACGGCGTTACGATGGAAGAATCGGGCGTCTCGAAGCGGATGTCCGTGCGGTTCGACGACATCTCCGAAAATGGCGAAATCCGCAAGCCGACCGCCGCCGCGGCGTAAGCACGTGGTTTGCGTAGGGTCCGCTGTGCGGACCATCCTTCGATTTCCCAGCACTATGATCAAGACTGGTCCGCACAGCGGACCCTACGGCGTTCTCAGAAACTCAGAATTCTCGCACAGAACCAGAGCGCGCCGACGAACGACGCGATCATGCCGAACGGCAGCAGACTCAGGGCCTGCGCCTGCCAGTAATCTCGCAAGCTCGATCGAGGGCTGAAGTCTCCATCAAAGGCATCGTCGCGCCATCGCCAGAGGATCACGCCGACCGGATATCCAATCAGCCAGCCATTGACGGTGGCGATCAACATCGCGGCCTGGAAAACGGCATTCGGAGCCCCTCGTCGCCAAAAGGGAGCCGACAAAATCACGGTGACGGGAATCGAGATGGCCAGTGCGAGAATCGCACCGATCGTGGCGAGCACAACGTCGGTGACGCTCGTGCCATCGAGCTCTTCCGCACGCCCTGTGGTGGGTGTCTGGCATCGCCGGCACGCTGTCGCGCTGGTTGCCAAGGGTTCGCCGCACACGCGACAGGGGCCGGTCACCACAACAGGGACATCCGGTCCGGAATCGAGCGTCGCGGACATGACGTTCTCTAATGGAACACACCCATCGAGGCGCACACCGCGAGCAGCAGCAGCATCGCCGCCACGCCGATGATCACAGGCAGGATGACGAACAATCCCGCCGCCACGAGCGCGGTCCGCAGCGTGGTCATCCCCATCTGCTGCCACGTCAGCGGCCGCCCCGACACCCGGAAGAGGACTGCTTTGCCGAAGATGTAACACAGTGGCAAACCGACGAGGATGCCGAACGCCAGGGCGCTGTCATGATCGTGCCGGGAGATCAGCGTCACTGCGCCGAGGTAGGCCGCGAGCACGAAGATCCACATGGCGGCACGAGGCCATAAGTCCGACCCCGGGCGCAGGGCCAGTCCGCACTTCGGGCACGCAATCCATTCGGGCTGCGTGACTAACTGGCAGCGCGGGCAACAGAACTCGGTGAGAGGCGTCGGCTCAGACATCACGTCGGCCTTGGAAGAGATCGCAGTCTCGCGAAATCATGACCGACCCGCACGCGGAAAGGAAGTCGAGTTTCGCCCGATTACCGCGTGGTTTCGGTCGTCGCCGCTTTCGCTTCCGCCGGGACAACGCGCCGTTCGCGGAGATTCTGACCGATCTCCAGCCGGGTGAACGTCTCGTCCTTCTCTTTCAACCGCACGGCGCGGCTGTCGATCACTTCGATTGTGGCATTAATGTCAGCGACCTCGACTTTGTCGCCGGTTCGCAAGATGGTCTTCTTGTTCTGCAGGCGATCAAACAACCAGGCCTGCCGTTCCCCGTTCTCGGCGACGATCCCCACGAGATACGTGAAGACCGCAGTGTCGTCTTCGACCGTGATTGTGATGCTGCTGGTGGTCGTCTGCGGCGGCGTGCCGGTATCCGTCACCGCGACGGTGACCGGATATGTTCCGGGCAGCAATGGTTCCTGCGGCGTCCATTCGAGTTGCCCGTTCTGCAGATTCGCGGTGAGTCCTTCCGGCGCCCCGGTGAGCTTCACACTGAGCTTGTCCTTCGCGGTCTCCGAATCCACGAGGTTCAGCGGCAAGACCCATTTCCGGC
>DASRYX010000140.1:0-5019 GCA_035686985.1 Planctomycetaceae bacterium
GGTCAGCCGCACGAAATGATCTCGATGTACACCGCCGACGGGGCGGACATCGTGATGACCCATTACTGCGTGCTGGGGAATCAGCCGCGGATGAAGGCCAGCGGGAAGTCGCCGTCGAACAAGCTGAAGTTCGACTTCGCCGGCGGCACGAATCTGGATCCGAAAAAAGACAAGCACATGCACGCCGCGACGCTCACGATTGTGGACGCGGACCACATCATGATCGAAGGCGAAGCGTGGGAGAACGGCACCGCGGCCAAAGAAAACTGCGGCTGCATGTCCCTCGTCCGCCAGAAATAACGGCATGAAAAGGCGAGCGGGGGGACGTAAGTCCCCCCGGTGATTTCCCCGCTTATACCGTCAAACTTCTAACCGATCGGTGTCCGCTCATCTTTCACGGCGGTTTCTGATCTTTCACGCTGCCGGATGCGCCGGCCGAACTCCTGTCGCCGCAAAATGTTCAATGCCTTGAACGTTCTTGGAACGATTCGTATCGCGGTTTCGGCATCACCGAGGGTCGTCTTTCCCGACCGTTTAAGTAGTTAAACATCTCTGCGGATTTTCTAGGGTATTTCGCTGCTGCTGGTGTTTTTGGCGTTCCTGTTGCAAGATGACTGTCGCAGGAGGGCCAATGATGATTGAGAACGATGCAGCACGATTCTTTGAATCGTATTATGTGATGTGGGCGGTGGGCATGGTCGATCCGGACATGGTCGCGGAGCTCGACAGTTTAAGCCCGCCGGGAATCGAGAACTGGCGCCAGCTGATGCAGCGATGCTGCCGGTATTCACGGCGGGAACTGCAGGCGCACTTCCGGCAATTGTGTGAAAGCATGTCGGATGAAGAGGCGCTGGAGATCATGCTTCAGCAGCCAGTCTTGGAACCGAGTCGCTGAGTCAGCTCAGCAGTTCGCGGACGACACGGCCGTGCACGTCGGTCAGGCGATAATCCCGACCGGCGTGCCGGTACGTGAGCCGCGTGTGATCAATCCCCAGCAGGTGCAGAATCGTGGCGTGAAAATCATGCACGTGGACGCCGTTCTCGGCGACCGTTGCCCCCAGTTCATCCGTGGATCCGTACGCGATCCCGCCTTTCAGACCACCGCCGGCCATCCACGACGAAAAGCATGCGCTGTGATGCCCCCGGCCTTTGTTGCCGTCCACGCCGGGCGTGCGACCGAATTCCGTGGTCCACACGACGAGCGTATCGTCCAGCATGCCGCGCGCTTTCAGGTCCTGCAGTAAACCGGCGAGCGGCTGATCGATGTTCTTCGCGTGTTGGGCATGCTCCGCCATGTCGCCGTGCTGATCCCAATTGTGGCTGCTACTGCCGTCCACCAGTTCGATGAAGCGCACGCCGCGCTCAGCGAGCCGCCGGGCGACCAGGCACTGCCATCCAAAGCCTTCACTCTCGCCGCGTTTTAAACCGTACAGACCAAGTGTTCGGTCATCTTCCTGGGTCACGTCGAAGGCCTCCGGCGCCTCGGTCTGCATGTGGAACGCGGTTTCAAAGCTGCGGATGCGCGCGGACAGTTCCGAATCATTCGCCCGCTGCTGCAGATGACGGTTGTTGAGCACATCCGCGAGTCCCAGTTCGAGTTCCTGCAGGCCTTGCTGCTGGGTCCGTCGAGCGAGGTTGGCAATCGGCTCTTTCCCCCCGAGCACTCGCACCCCCTGGTGATACGCCGGCAGGAAATCGTTGTTGAAGATCTGCGTTCCCGCATACGGCATCTGTGGGGCGAGCGCAATGAACGACGGCAGGTTGCGATTGGTAGTCCCCAGCCCGTAACTCACCCACGAACCAATGCTGGGCCGCGAGAAAAAGAAGGACCCGGTGTGCATGCCCAGCGTCGCGTTGTAATGCTCGTTGTCATTTCCATTGAGCGACCGGATGACGCAGATGTCATCCATGCACTCACGCAGGTGGGGAAACAGATCACTGACCAGCGTGCCGCAGTTGCCGCCGGGGCGGAATTCCCACAGGGGCTTGAGCAGCACCTTCTGCTGATTCGACAGCCCGCCGCCGACGCCGGTCTTCTTGCCATCAGCTTTGAACAGTTCCGGCTTGAAATCGAACGTGTCCATGTGCGACACGCCGCCGTTGGAGAAGACGAAAATGACGCGCTTTGCCGTCGCGGAAAACTGCGGTGTCTTCGGGGCGAGGGGATCGCTGATGGCGTCAGCCGCCAGTAATTCCGACAGCACTCCCGGCATCAGCAGAGAGCTGCCGACCAGCGATCGCAAAACTTCACGGCGGGAGAATCGCAAAGACATGGGAAGACTCAATCGAGGTACACGAATTCATTCAGTCGGAACAGCGCCCGGACATACGCCCGCCACGCGATCGCCTCTCGCGGGTCGGACGCATCATCGTGCAGCAGTTTGGTTGCCTTGCCAAGAAACTCATTTGCGGCGGTCATTTCATCGACCGTTGCCGGGCGCGCGAGCAGCAACTCGTAAGCATGATTCACGCGGCCTTCCACATTCCGCGAATGCGAGCGAATGCGGCCGGCGATCCGCTGCGACTGCTCATGCACGAACGGGTCGTTCAACAGATAGAGAGCCTGCAGTGGCGTCGTGCTGATCATTCGCGCGGCGGTGCTCGTCGAGGGATCCGCCCCATCGAAAATCGCGAGATACGGGTGACGCTGAATCCGTTGCGTCATCAGGTAAACGCTGCGATGCCGACTTTCATAAACTGCTTTGAACGGCTTGTGCTGGGTGAAGTCCCACGTCTCCTGGGCGGGAAACGGATGCGGACCCGCGGGAGACAGGTCGAGATTTTCTCCTAGTGCTAACAACGTGTCACGAATGGCCTCCGCATCGAGCCGACGGCGGGGGAACCCTGCCAGCCAGTCATTGGTTGGGTCTTCGGTGAGCGCTTGGGAGTCGCGCATGCTTGCCATCTGATAAGTGCGCGACAACATGATTTTTCGGTGTAGCGACTTGACCGACCATCCCGCAGAGCGGAATTGAACGGCGAGATAATCGAGCAATTCGGGATGCGTCGGCGGCTTGCCCTGCTTGCCGAAATCATTGGGCGTCGGAACGATTCCGCGGCCGAAATGATGCTGCCAGATGCGGTTCGCCATCACCCGCGCCGGCAACGGATTCACCGGAGACACGATCCACTCGGCGAGTTCCATTCTTCCGCTGCTATCCTGACCGTCGGGCAGAGGACCGCCACCCAATACCGCCGGGAAATGGCGTGGAACGACATCACCGCTGCGCGTTGGATCACCCTTGATCTGCACTGCGGCGTCCTGCCGTTCCTTTGCCTCGGCGACGGCGTAGGCTGTGTCAAACAGCGGCGGCAGCTGTCGATGTTCCCGGGCCAGCCGCTCGGCTTCCTTCACTTCTGCTTCTGCTGCGGCTTTGTTCTCGTCTGAGACCTTCTTCAGTGCTTCCTTCTTCTTTTTGACGCTATCGTCGAGTCGCGACTGCTCTTTGTTCCTTGCTGTTTGCTGCCGCAGCATTTCGTCGCGCTGATCCGGCGCGACCAACGGCACCAGATCGCGCTGACGCTTGTCGAGCTCGATTCCGGGCCAGGGATATTGCGTGCTCGCGAGGACGCCGTAAAGTCCGTAGTAGTCGCGCGTGGTGATCGGATCGAACTTGTGATCATGACAGCGGGCACAGCTCAGTGACAATCCTAAGAACGCGCGGCCGAGATTGTCGATCGTATCTTCGATCGTCAGATGCTGCGGATAGTCATCAACGCGCGAGCCGAAGCGGCGGGAGTTTGCAATGTACCCGGTGGCGATGATTCGTTGCGTTCGTTCTCCGTCCGTCTGGCCGCCCCGAAGGTCACCGGCCAGTTGATCGCGCACGAATTCGTCATACGGCAGATCGCGGTTGAACGCCTCAATCACCCAGTCTCGGTAACGGTGCATCTGCGGAATCGGGTAATCGGAGTTGTCCCCCGCAGTGTCGGCGTACCGCACGACATCCAGCCAATTGCGCCCCCAGCGTTCCCCATACCGCGGCGACTCCAACAGCCGATCTACCACGCGCGCGAACGCGGTCTTAGATTCGTCGGCCAGGAATGCCGCTACTTCCTCCGGCGTCGGTGGCAGGCCGGTGAGATCATACGTTGCGCGACGAATCAGCGTCCGCTTGTCGGCATCACTGGCGGGCCTCATTCCGTGTTCTTCCAGCTTGGCCAGGATGAAACGGTCGATCTCCGTTCGCGGCCAATCTTCGTTGTTCACAGAAGGAACAGGATGCGTCGCGATCGGTCGCAACGACCAGAATTCCCGGGCCGCGGCGAAGTCAATCTGTTTGCCAACGTGCTTCGTGGCGGTCACGCGCGGATCAGGGGCACCACGTTCGATCCAGCGTTCAAGGTCGCCAATCTCCGCGTCCGTCAGCCGGTCACCGGGGGGCATCTGGGTCTCGGGCTTCGACGATTGCACCGCCTGAATCAACAGGCTTTTCATCAGGTCGCCCGGTACCACCGCCGGACCACGAGTTCCACCACGGCGTGCCGTCACACGGGAATCCAGCAGCAGTTCGCCCTGCAGTTCGACCGCTTCGGCACTGTGGCATTCATAACATCGCTGCGCGAGCAGCGGCCGAATCCGTTTCTCGAAGAACGCCAGGTCGTCCTCGCTGAGCGTCGTCGGGAGACCATCATATTGACCCTGCCACAACTCGATACCGGAGAAGTTCGCGGCACCCCCCTGGCTCGTCAGCACGATCTTGCCGTCCCTGGCTGTCGTATACCACGGGCCGAGCCGGTCCCAATGCCCGGCTGTTCCGCTGTTGTATCTGGCTTCGACCTGCCGTCCGTTCACGGCGATCGCATACGTTTCGGGGTCGTTGTCCTCCCAAACATACAGGAAGACGGTGTAGGTCCCGGCCGCGAGGTTGGTCAGCTCGATGCGATTGCCACCCCAGCGGCTGCTGCGAATCATCTTCGCCCGCTCGGGGTCGGTTGCGGGGATGAGGGGGACGTTCTGATTCTCAAAGGCTTTGTCCTTGGAGAAGTAATTCGGGGAGTCGCTCCCTTCCCAGGCGT
>DASRYX010000141.1:0-3685 GCA_035686985.1 Planctomycetaceae bacterium
GACAGTTGCCGAGGAAGCCGCCCGCCTGACCGTTCGGCAAACCGCCGCCGCCGGAGCCCATGAGTTCCGGCAGCACGACAAACGGGGGCAAGTCAGTGCGACGCCCCATCAGATAGGACGCGACGCTACCCGCGTGTGGGGTGTTGACTCCGCCGGTGAAGAAACGTCCGGTCTGCATCATCTGCCAACCGGCATCGTGCACCGCCGGGCTGCTGTGGTTGCAGCTGCGGATCAGCGAAAACTTGTCTGCAATCGCCGCATGTTTGGGCAGGATCTCGCTCAGTTCCATTCCCGCAGCGGCGGTCTTGATCGCCTGGAAGGGGCCGCGAATCTCTGTCGGGGCGTCGGGCTTCGGATCGAACGTGTCGAGCTGACTCGGCGCGCCGAGGTTGAAGATCATGATCACGCTGCGGTCTTCACGGCCGGGCTTACCGCCGGTTGCCGCCGCGCGGGCTTCCATCGCCGCGAGATCAGCGAGTGTTAAACCGATCGCGCCGAGTGACCCCACCTGCAGGAAGTCGCGACGAGTGATGCCGTCGCAGGTGTGAGCCGTTCCGTTTCCGGTGAGTTGCAGCATCGGCAAGTTCCTCGAACACGTTCATCAAGCTTGGTCGATTTCAATGCGACGACCGCGCAGCGTCCGTTCATTGTATACCGATCTGCGACTGCTGTCGTCTTGTACCTGCTCCGCAAGTTTTGGTATTTTTTGCGCATGAAGTCCGCCGATCCCCTCGCTGCTCAGTCGGAATTCTTTCAACGACTGGAGAATCCAGCCCATCTGCTACGACTGCTCGACTTTCTTCCCGAAGTCTATTTCTTCGCGAAGGACGCCGCCGGACGGTTCATGCTGATGAATCAAGCGAACCTGCGATTGCATGGCTGTCAGCATGTCGAGCAGATTATCGGGCTCACCGACTTTGACTTTCACCCCCGGCATCTTGCGGAGCAATACGTTCGCGAAGACAGGCAGGTGATGGACGCCGGGGTCGCGTTACCGAATCAGATCTGGCTGGTTGGCGATGCAGTGGGCCAGTTGCGGTGGTTCATCTCGACAAAGACCCCGCTCTTTGGTGACGGCGGCAACGTTATCGGCGTCGCCGGCGTCATGCGCGACTTCGAGCAGACCGAGTCGCTGCTGAAGCCGTATCAGGAAATGGAGCGTGTGCTCTCCTACGTGGTTGAACATTATGCCGAACGGATCCGCGTCGAAGATCTAGCGCGGTTCGTGCACCTTTCGGTCAGCCAGTTTGACCGGAAGTTCAAACATCTGTTCCAGATGACGCCGCAGCAATACATTCTGCGCGTCCGCATCAACGCCGCCAGCCAGGCGTTGCTGCACAGTGATCGCACCATTGCGTCGATCTCGGACGAGACCGGGTTCTACGACCAGAGCAGCTTTACCAAGCAGTTTTCGCGGCAAACCGGGCTCACGCCACGCGCGTATCGGCGTTGTTATGCGGCGGATGCGCGACAGAAGCTGCGATTGAAACGGCCGGACGGCGTTTAATCGCGCGCAAAAAAAGCCGGGATCGCGAAAGTCGCGATTTCCGGCTGGATTCGTTCAAATGTTCAGACAGATCAGGCGTGCGGGACGGCTTCTGCCGACTCGGTGCCGCCGACCCGTTCGGTCTGGGTGAGCTCATCGCGGACGATATTCATATCGCGCGGAGCGTCGATTCCCAGGCGGACAGTATTTGGCCCGATGCGCACGATCGTAATCGTGACATTCTCGCCGATCAAAATCTTTTCGCCCGGCTTCCGTGACAAAACGAGCATGTTCCCAACCCCTGTCTAATGTGCCTGGTGCTTCCTTGTGGCAACTGGCCGCCGTCCTGCAGGACCCGTTTGCAGGCGAGGCGTCCGCCGTTCCGAATGACATGGCTTGAGTGACCGGTCGACGCAGAATTCGCTTGGCCCGAAGCTGTCGTCAAATCGAGAATGGCGTCAAAAAGATAACATCCGGCATGTTGGAAAATCCATAGCGCCGAGAGAAAACTCACAATATCCCAAAAGATTGTTTCAAAATGGGTAAGCGGGCCGAGCAAGCGGAGGGAATGCTGCCTAGGGGTTGTCTAACACATTTGTCCGTAAAGTCTTACAATCGATTCCCCTCAATCGGAGACAGCTTTCAGTGGGCATGCTTAAAGATTGAGCACTCGCATTCTGCTTAAAATGCGTGCGTGCAGTGCCTTCTAAATGATCGTTTCCCATCTCGATTTTCACGTGGCCACCCGACTCTTCGCTGGGGAACGCATGAAACCGGCATGGGACGGTTGCAATTCCGCCACATGAGTACGATTCTGGCAAGCCGCACAATCACTTCCGTCACGGGGCAAGGAACGGGATATGGTCCGGATCGGGATCGTCGGCATCGGGTTCATGGGCTGGACGCATTTCGCTGCCTGCACGAAAATCAGCGAGGCGGGCAAGCCGGGCGGCTCCAAGCTGAAGGGCGGAGCGGTCACGGCGATCTGCGCCCGCAGCCCCGAAAAACTAGCCGGCGACTGGACATCAATTCAGGGAAATTTCGGTCCCCGCGGTCCCAAGCTCGATCTCTCCAAGATCAGCGCGTACGACAACGTGAAGGACCTACTCGCCGATCCGGACATTGACCTGATCAACGTGTGCCTGCCGAATGATCAGCACGAGGCGGTGGCCATCGCGGCGTTGCAGGCGGGGAAACACGTGCTGGTCGAAAAGCCGATTGCCGTCGAACCGAAGGCGGCGGATCGCATGCTCGCCGCGGCGGAAAAATCCGGCAAGCTGCTGATGGTCGGCCAGGTGCTCCCGTTCTTTCCCGAATTCCAGTTCGCGGCAGAATGCGTCGCATCTGGCAAGTACGGAAAACTGCTGGGAGCCCATTTGCGGCGAGTCATCGCCCCGCCGAAGTGGTCCGCGGAGATGTCCGACTTCCGTCGTCTGGGCGGATGGGGCATCGATCTCCATATTCATGACAACCATTTCATCCGCCTGACGTGCGGGCTGCCGACGCAGGTCTTCTCGCGCGGCCTGCTGCAAGACGGCTTCGTGAACCATGTTCACACGCAGTATGTCTTCGATGACGCGGGGCCGTCGGTCTCGGCGGTCAGCGGCGGGATTGCGGCGGCGGGCCACGACTTCGCCCACGGGTACGAACTGTACTTTGAGAAGGCGACGGTGCTGTACTCCGCGGGAACGATTGGCGGGCAATGGTGCGTCGACCGGCCGCTGTCGGTGATTGCAAATGGAAAGGTCACCGCGCCGAAACTGAAGGGAGGCACGGAATGGTGCTCGGCCTTCACCAGTGAGATCCAGGCCGCCGTTGATGCGGTGAAGAGCGGGCAGGCGGCCCCGTTGCTGTCCGGAAAACTGGCGAGCGACGCGCTGAAGATGTGCTACGCGGAAGCGAAGAGTATTGCGTCGGGGAAAGCGGTGAAGGTGTAGGGAAGAGACCCACGGTTCAAAAACCGTGCGCTTCAATTGAAGAATCATGTTACAGAATCTGCCGGTTCATTCGTTGCATCATAAAGGCTTGACGGTCGAGGGGTACTCGCGCGCCGCGGTACAGAGTTACTGGCGGATTCCCGAACTGAAACTCGGGTTTGACCTTGGCGGCAGCCCGTGGGAATTCATGGGGACGCCGACGATCTTCATCACGCACGCGCATCTCGATCACATGGCCGCGCTGCCGGTGTTCGTCGCGCGC
>DASRYX010000142.1:0-1744 GCA_035686985.1 Planctomycetaceae bacterium
GACGAACATCTCGCTGACTTTCTCGCCGATCACACGCAACCCGAAGAGTATCTGCAGCGGCTGACGATGGCCGCACTGAATGACGCCGCCGTCAATTGTGGCGTTGATTACCTGCACACGGTGGGCCTCGCGGATCTGCACGAATGGTTGACGCGCAGGCTGCAGCAGGATGCCGAGCGCGCCCGGTTGGGGATCGAGATTGAACGGGTCACGTTGGACGGAGCGGAACCGCCGGCGCGGGTGCAAGCCGATTTCCTCGATGTCGCTAATGCCCGCAATGAAGCCGCGAAGGCGACACAAGACGCCCGGACGTTGGCAGAGCAGCGGCTGGCCGCCGCCAATGCGGAAGTGCAGCAACTGCAGGAGCGGGCGCGACAGGATGCGCGCGCCAAAGTGGGGCTTGCTCAGGGACGAGCGGCGCGCTTCACGCATCTCGTCGAGCAACTGACAGCGGAAGCGGAATCGACGCAGCGTCCCTACGCGGAGTGTCGTCTGCTCGCCGAGCAGCGACTGACGCTGGAGACATGGAAAGTGATTCTTGCCCGAATCACACGGCCTGTCGTCGTCCACTCGGGTCAACCGTTTGACCTGCAGTTCGTGCCGTCCTCCAGACAGTGATCCGGCAGCCACGATGGACTACGCCGGTGCCGGCTCCTGCCATGCATCGCCGAAGAGTTGGCGTCCCAGCGGCGAGAGGTCGGGAGACTCCTTCGCGGCCAATTCCAGAACGCGCGGGTCGAGAAACGGAAGAATGAGGTCGCCGTGGGCCCGCTCTTTCGCGATGAGCGCCAACTGCTGCTGCACGGGAATATCGAGTCCATGTGCCTGGCAGAGCTGATCGAAAAGCGAGCTTTGCCGGACTTTTTCCGTCTGTCGCCGACTCCGCAACCATTCGGCCACAAAGACGCCCGTCCAGACAACGATCAGTGCGGCAACCACGATCCCCACCATCCGCGGGCCCATCGTTTTCCAGGCATTGCGGTCGACCGCCGCTATGACGAACATCGCAAGGTTCATGACGGGAACTCCTGCAAAGCGGCGTACCGGCTCGTCCAATGCTGCAGTGCGAGCTCGGCTTCCTCACGGACCCGGGCGTGGGGATCGTTCTGCAGGTGACGCAGTGTGACATACGCGTCCTGGATGCCGAGCGTGCCCAGTGCCGAGACCGCCGTCCGCCGGACCATCGGATCCAGGTCGTCCGTCATGGCGATAAACGCTTCGGGCACCAGATCCTGCAGACCGAGCTTGATCGCCTGCCGGGCGATGCGGATCCGCTTCTGCCGAATCGGTTGTGAGAGGAGCCGTCGCAGCTTCACCGCGACCTCCGGATCGACCTTTCGCACCAGTCGACCCGCAACAAGGGCTTCTTCGCTCGAAAACTCCTCCGAGAGTTCCAGCACGCGGTCCGTGTCGAAGCTGGAGAGTTCGTCGCGTGCCGCTCGCTGAACCTCGGCATTCGGGCTGTCGAGCCGTTCGATCAGCAACGCGAAGGCTTCGGGGACGGCATGTTGCCGCAGCTGGTGCACGGCCCACGCCTGGACCTGCGCATCATCATCGTGGAGGCTTTCGAGAACCACGTTCTGAACGACGTCGTCTTCAATGGCCGGTAGATGATTTCGCGCCGCATCGCGACCATCCGGTGTGCCGTGCCGCAGCAGCCATTCATGGACCGCCGTCTTGACCGTGGACGGCAGCCGGGTCGCAGCGACAAACGTCACGAGAGCCTGATGCAGCGCCGGCGGAA
>DASRYX010000143.1:0-7249 GCA_035686985.1 Planctomycetaceae bacterium
GGTCAGCGGCGTTGCCGGCAGCAGGCCGTTCAGATGCATCAGCAGCGTCGACTACCCCGCGCCACAGGGACGGACGATGGCGCCGCGCGTGCCGGGACTCCAGGTGGCGGAAATGTCCGTGAGGACTTTACGACCGGTGGGGTACGCAAAATTCAGCCGGCGGAGTTCCACCGCGGGGACAACGGCATTCGGCGGCCCGTTCAACTCAGCCACCGTTCTGTTCCGTCCCAGCCGCGAGCGATCATTGCGCGGTGTGTGCGCTCGGCTCGATCGATTCCGCGGAGCAACAGCAACCCGAGGCGGTGCACGGCCGCAATCCAGGACGCCCACCCGGCAGCAGTGCCCCCGGCACGCGACTGCTGTGCTCGCAGCAAGCGCTCATGCTCTTCCCAGAGCACCACGACATATCGCAAGAGCGAACTGAGAATCGCAATCAGGGCGGGGGGGAAGTGCCAGCGGCGCAGGACCCGGATCAACTCGGCGGCCGTCATCACCTGCATGAGCCACAACCCGGCGAGGAACGCCACCGTCATCCGCAGCAGCAAAGCTCCCATGGCAACCGCGGAGTCGGCGTCCAGACGGCTCATCAACCCCGCGGAACCCATGACCACCGCCACGATCGCGAACTGTCGCCCCCGACGCCACAGCACGGTCGATGCCGTCCCCGCCACGGCGTGCGCGAGATACGCGACAACCGCCAGCAGCGCGACCGCCGGCCATTGCTCACCGGGCAGAAGACCCGCCGTCACCAGCAGCGCGAGCACGAACCCGAGTTTCGCTTCACTCGACGGACGGGACTTCGGCAATGGAGAATCAGCGGTCGACATTCAACATTCGCTTGCGGTTTCGCGCTGTGTCAACAACACGCGGGGAACGGGATCTAAGGGGTCGCCCGCTGCAACCACCGACTGAGGCCCCAGCCGAAGAACAGCACCACGACCGTTCCCAGCAACCCGGCGAGTGAGACAGAAAGGGCTTCCCATCCCATTGGTAGCGGGACTTCGTAATCGGGCAGGATCAACGGTCGATCGACGCCGAGCGAGTTGAAACCGGTGATCGCCCCGACGGCTTCCAGTCCATCGTCGAATCCCGACGCCCACGGCGATGCCACGAGCGCGACCGCGACTGCGGCCAAGCCCAGTCCCCACGCAGCGGTTCGCACGCGCGACGGCTCGACAGCCGTTGCTCCCCGCAGAATCAACTCCGGCCGTCGCGCCAACAGAAACGCCACCACGGCTCCGGTGATGCCGGCTTCTCCGACGGCGATCAGCGCGTGATAGAGCAGCATCCACACCGAAATCTGGCGGAGATCGAACGCCGCGTTCGTGCGGGTCAGGGCGAACTCCACGCAGAACAACGCCGCGGCGAGCAGCACCGAGAGATACGCGGCCACGATTGAGGCAAACAATGAGGCCTGTTTCCCGGAGCCCAGCGCTCGTCGCACTGAGTAGTAGATGGCTCCACCACCCCAGGCACCTACGACCGCCATATTCAGAATGTTGACGCCGAGGCTCAGCAGGCCGCCATCCGCAAAGAGAATGGCCTGCACGACGAGAACCAGTGCGAGAGCCACGCATCCCGCCCAAGGCCCCAGCACGACCGCCGCGAGCACGCCGCCGAGAAGATGTCCCGACACCGGCAATCCAAACAGCGGAAAGTTCACCATCTGACCGGCAAAGATCACCGCGGCGAGCATCCCGGTCAGCGGAATCGCGCGGTCGGCGAGCTCCGACCGCAAGCGTCGCAGGCTGTAACCGACGGCGGCTGTCGCCAGCGCAGCCCCGACCAGGCAAACCTCCGGCCCCAGAATTCCATCGCGAATATGCATGATTCCCCGCCCGGTGCAACCTCTCCGAAGGCCCCACTGTATCGCCGCCGCAACCCGGTTTGCAAACTGCACGTCGAACATCTCCCATTGACCGAGACGGCGATTCTCTCCTATCTTCCCGGCTCCCATCCCCCCACATTTCCATGAGGCCCTTCCGGTGCCGGTCTTCGACCGTTTCCGAAGCGTGCGTGTGCTTGCCGTCATCGCCCTCACGGCGATGACCACGGTCGGCTGCGCGCTGTTCGGATCTTCCGAAGATGCGTTGACCCAGGCCACGCGCCGCGGGGGACTGCCGGTGCTGCGACCGGCCAGCGATGCCATTCAGCTGCAGGTGGTCTTCATCGAACGACCAGCGGACGACTCGCTGGCGTCGCAGCTCGTCTGGCAGGAGCTGGATCAGATCGGTGCATTGCCGCCGGCAACGCGGGCTCTGCTGATCGATCATGGCTTTCGCGTCGGGCAGACCGGTGCGAGTCCGCCCCCTGCGCTGCAGACACTCCTCGGATTGACCGAGGAAATCACGTCTAACGATGCCGACGAGGAACGCCTGATGCGTGGCCGGCGGATGGGACTTCGTAGTGGTCAAGAAACCGAACTGCTGACCAATGACTCGGTCGCCCAGTGCCAGATGAAGTTTCTCTCGAACGGACAGGAAGACGTGCTGGACTACCAGCAGGCCCGCTGCATTTTCCGGCTGAAACCCGTGCGGCAGCAGGATGGCTGGGTTCGGCTCGATTTCACGCCGGAAGTCCATCACGGCGATGCCCGGATGCGGCCGACGCCGAATGACGAGGGGTGGGCCCTTCGCGGCGGTCAGAAAGTCGATGCGCGACATGCGCTCAAGTTCAGTGTGACGCTGAGCACGGGTGAATTCGTCGTCGTCGGCTGCGATCAATCGAGCAAAGACACCCCCGGCAGCCGGTTCTTCAAACGCGAAACCGAGAAGGCTGGAGAAGTGCAGCGACTGCTCGTCGTCCGCGTCGCGGATGCGGGCGTCTCAACGGCGCAGTGATCTCGCTTTCGCTTTGCGTGATCCCCGAGGCCGCGCTGATAAAAAAAAGACCCAGCCATGGGAATGGCTGGGCTTCTATCTTTGATTGAGGGCGACAACGGCCCGGTTCAGACCTTGCCGAAGAGCGTCTTGCCGGTGCTCAACAGGTCGTCGCAAGCCTTGGCCATCCGCTTCGCCATGCCTTCTTCGGCCTTCTTGAGGTAGCTCCGCGGATCGTACGCCTTCTTGTCACCAATCTCGCCGTCGACCATCAGCACGCCGGCATAGTTCTTGAACATGTGCTCGACGATCGGTCGTGTGAAGGCGTATTGCGTATCGGTGTCGATGTTCATCTTGATCACACCATACGCGAGCGTTTCGCGGATTTGCTCAGTGGGTGTGCCTGAACCACCGTGGAAGACGAGATCGAACTCAGCCTTCTTGCCGTACTTGGCGATGACCGCATCCTGGCCGCTCTTGAGAATATCCGGCCGCAGCTTCACCGCACCCGGCTTGTAGTGGCCGTGCACGTTGCCGAACGTCGCGGCGAACATGTAACGGCCCTGGCCCTTGAGCGCTTCGCACACCGCGAGCATGTCTTCCGGCGTGGTGTAGAGCTTGTCATCGGGCACGTGTTCGTGTTCCGAACCCGCAGCACCGTCTTCTTCACCGCCGACCACACCCGCTTCGACTTCGAGAATGATCTCGTTGGGCGCACACAGCTTCAACAACTCGAGCGACAGCGCCATGTTTTCGGCGAGCGGCAGGTTCGACGCATCGAGCATGTGCGACTGGAACAGATTGCCCAGACCCGCAGCGCGGCGTTTGGCCGTTTCCTGAATCAGCGGCTTGAGAAAATCGTCCACGTTCTTCGGTGGGCAGTGGTCGGTGTGCAGGGCGACGAGGACGTTATGCTTTGCGGCGAGGCGGTGCGTCGCTTCAGCCAGGACCACCGTTCCCAACACCCGATCTTTGACATTCAATCCCGCGGCGAAATCCCCGGCGCCGGTGGAGAACTGAATGATTCCGTCTGATTTCTGATCGCTATAGGCCTTCAGCGCGGCGTTGATGGAGCTGATCGACGTGCAGTTGACGGCGGGAAAGGCATAATTACCGGCTTGGGCGGCATCGAGCATCGCGGCATATTGTTGGGGCGTCGCAATCGGCATTCAGCATCTTCCTGGGGAATCGCGGCGGGATGACCGCCAGAACGGGTCACAAATCAAGTCTTCTGGATGCGACACTCGGGGAATGCGCACTCCGGTCGCGCCCGATGGTCTACCACCTGTTCGTCCGGAACGCAACCCCCACGTCGTCGCCGCGTAGTCAGCCCCGTGCAACAACGACTCGGAACAGGCAGAATGAGGACGCCGACGCGTTGGAAGCCGCAAGCTTGATAAGTGACGAGAATCGATGAAAACCCGCGTGTTTGTGCTCATTCCGTTTGACGTTCCTGCCGACCAGATCAGCGAGCACTGCCAGCGCCTGCTGCAACCGCACCGCATGCAAGAAGACGATCCGGAACCCCGCGGGCATTACGACTACCTGGTCGGTGCGCTGGACGAAGGCTTCAACGACGCGACCACAGAATCCCGGTTGCCACCGCACATTCAACGGGAGTTCGCCGGCAACATTTGCGAGGCAACACGGCTGCCGCCGGACGCCGACTGCGGCGCGCTGATCACCGCGGACGGTTGCTGGCACGACCTTAGCGATTTCGGCTGGCGCATGGTCCGCCAATCTGACAAGGAGAATCTAGCAGCACTGGCGGCCTGGCAACGCCATTATCGCGCGCTCCTCAAAGGCCATCCGAACTGCTGGGTCGTAGCGATCTGGGTTCATTCGTGAAGAAATCGGGAACATCCGATGCGTTGATTGACACCATCAGCCAGACAGCGGACGATGCCCTCTGCGAATCTGGATCCCGACGAAAACGAGTGCATGCCAGTCTCGGAACCGATCTTTGACGATGAAGCCGCGCCCGCTGCACCACGGCGCGGCGATCCGGCGACGATGGCTGTGCAGGGGACTTGGTACTATCCGGTGACGGTGCTGGTCCCCGCCGCCGTCTTTGTGATGGGATATCTCTTCTCGACCGGTTCGCCGATGGCGCTTCTCGCGTTCTCACTCGTCGGGGCGATGACCGGTCTCGTCATGACGATGATCGCGATGGCGTGGGGCGTCGCGATCGCGTTTAGCGACAGTGCGGCCGCGGGGTTATGGTTCGTGCTTTTCCCGCCGTACATGCCGTACTTCGTCGCGAAACGATGGCGGTGGATGGCTCAACCGACCGTGCTGTTTCTCGCCGGCCTCATGTTGGTCGCCGCGACGTTCTGGACCGTGAAGTCGCTGACGCCGATGACCTGACTTACCGGGAGGGCGAAGCTCCTGCTGAGCCGTTGCGCGTCCCAGCGTGTTGCAATCAGCGCGGCTCAGCGGGAGCTTCGCCCTCCCGAGTGAAAGACTCACGCGAGAATGGCGGAAATCGGCTCGCCACGACTGATCGGCAGCGGGCGGCTCAACGGATCACGCAACTCGGTATCGGGGTGATAACCGAGGCGGTCGAAAATGGTCGCGGTGACATCCGCCGCGGAGACCTTTCCGTCGGATGGATGACCACCCTGCGCGTCGGAGCTGCCATGCACCACGCCGCCGCGAATACCGCCTCCGGCGACCGCCAGCGAAAACACGTGGCCCCAGTGATCGCGTCCGCCCGCACCGTTGAACCGCGGCGTGCGACCGAACTCGGCCATCACCACCACCAGCGTTTCGTCGATCTTTCCGGTCTGCACGAGGTCCGTGATGAGCGCGGAATACGCTGTGTCAAACGACGGCATCAGCACGTTCTTCAGCCGGTCGGCTTCCTTGGCGTGACTATCCCAGCACGGTGCGTTGGAGGGTTCGTCCGGGCCACGGAACCAGTTCACCTGCACGAAATTGACGCCAGCGTCGACCAACCGCCGCGCGAGCAACACGCTTTGACCGAACTGATCACGTCCATAGCGATCCCGCACGGTCGGCGGCTCGCGGTTGAGATCGCACGCCTGCCGGGCTCGCGGTGCTCCCAGCAAAGTGAGGGCCTGCTCGCGCTGCAGATGATATGTCGCATTGGCGGGCCCGCGGTCGATTTCCCGCAGCCCGTGTTCCAGCTGTTCGAGCAGCGATTGCCGCTGATTCAGTCGGCCGAGTCCGACATCGGCCTGCAACCGGAACTGAGGCACGTCGAAGTTCGCTGACGCCGGTTCGCAGTTGAACAACCACGGATCGGCTGCGTGCCCGAGCCATCCGGAATCCTGTCCGGGCCACACCGACAGATCGGTGTTGAAGATCTGATGCGGCAACCGCACGGAGGGGGGCAGGGCGGTGTCGCCGCGATGCAGATGCTGCAGCACCGCCCCGATCGTCGGGAAATTGTTCGGCGGCCCCGGGTTGACGTTCTCCGCATTGAGCGGGATGTGCGGCTGCCCGGTCAGCATCTGGTAACCGCTCGACGAGTGCGCGTTGTCGCCCGTCGAGACCGCCCGCAACAACGCGACATGATCCATCACCCGTGCCGTCTGCGGCAGCAGTTCGCAAATCTGGACGCCGTCCGCGGTCGTCGGAATCGGGCCGAATTCACCGCGAACTTCCGCCGGCGCGTTCGGTTTCGGATCCCACGTCGAATGCTGCGGTGGTCCACCGAGCAGGAACAGCAGAATGCACGACTTCGCTTTCGGGGCGACTGTACTCGCGCCACGTGCAGACAACGCTGGGCCGACGAATCCCGCTCCGGATGCGAACGCCGTCGCTGCGCCGGCGCGCAGCACCATCCGGCGCGACACGCGGTCGCACAGAGATGGACTGTGATCGAGGATAGTGAGCATCGAGCGCGTCCAGGAGACCCACGGTTAAGAAACCGTGGGCTTCTAGAGGAGTTCGTGAATCACGGCACCCGGTTCGAGCGCGGGGATCGGGCGGCCGGCGTGATTCAGGAAGTTCACATTCGGGTCCACGCCGAGGACGTGGAACATCGTGTGATGGATGTCCGCGGGAGTGACCGGGCGGTCTTGCGGGGCTTCGCCGAGACGGTTCGTGGAACCGACAATCTGTCCGCCTTTGACGCCGCCGCCGCCCATCAGGCAGAACATCGCGTTGCCCCAGTGATCGCGGCCGGGCGTGCCCATGCTCATTGGAGCGCCGCCGTTGCCGCCATCGTTCATCCGCGGGGTGCGACTGAATTCGCCGCAGAGCATGACGAGCGTCTTGTCATAGAGGCCACGCTGGCTGAGATCATCAAACAATGTTGCAACCAGCGAATCGACGATTGGCAGCAGCCGTTCATAACTGCCTTTGAGATCCCAGTGGTGATCCCAGCCGCCGAGATGCACGGTGACCATCGTCGAACCGGCTTCAACCAGCCGCCGGGCGAGCAGGGTGCTCTGTCCCCACGT
>DASRYX010000144.1:0-2085 GCA_035686985.1 Planctomycetaceae bacterium
ACAACCGCCGTGGATTGATCGTGCTGGTCTCCGACCTGCTCGCCGACCGCGCGGGTTTGTTCAAAGGACTGAAGCTCCTGCGGACGCGCGGGCATGACATCATGATTTTCCACGTGATGGATGACGCCGAGCTCGATTTTCCGTACTCCGGCACCACGAAGTTCGAAGGGCTGGAAGAGGCCGGCGACATGATCTGCGACCCACGGGCGCTGCGGGACGGTTATCTCGCCGCGCTGAAAACGTACCTCGATGAACTCCGCCGGTTTTGCTCGCAACACCTGATCGATTACCAGACCATCCGCACCAGCGAACACCTGTCGGCCGTGTTGTCGCACTACCTCACGCACCGTGTGGGGATGCGGCAAGCGGTACGGCAATGACGCTTGCGCTTAGCCGATCCCGCAGACTGCGATTGATTCACCCGTAGCTCCGAACCCATGAACGCCTGGCTCGCCACCCACTTCTTTAATCCGACACTGGTTGCGGCCGGGGTGTCGTTGGTGGCGGTGCCGATTGTCATTCATCTCATCAACCGGATGCGGTTCCGCCGCGTGCGGTTTGCGGCAATGGAGTTCCTGCTGCAGAGCCAGCAGCGCAATCGCCGCCGGTTGCTGCTCGAACAACTTTTGTTGCTGTTCACCCGCATGGCGATCGTGTTCTTGATCGCGATGCTGATCGCCCGGTTGATTCTGGATCCGCAGCAGTTGTCCCTGTTCCGCGGTGCGAAGGCGCATCATGTCGTGCTGCTCGATGACAGCGGTTCGATGCGCGAACGCTGGGGCGAAACGACCGCGTTTCGCGAATCGCTGAACGTCGTCAACCAGCTGCTGTCGGAAGGGGCGTTGCGACCCGACACGCAGACGTTTTCGCTCATGCTGCTGTCACGGCCCGAGCAACCGTTCGTGTCACAACGCGACGTGAATGACGCCTTCGTGATGGAGATGCGGTCCAAGCTCGAGCCGGAGATTTTTCAGGCGACACATCAGGGACTGGATCTGCGTGCCGGTTTGCGGCAGGCGAAACAGTTTCTGTCGGAAGAGAAGGGGACCGTGCAGCACCTGCATATCCTCTCCGATTACCGCGAGCGCGACTGGAAAGATCAGAAAGCGATCTCGACCGCCATCGGCGAGCTCACTGCGGCGGGGGTGACGGTCAATCTTGTGAAGACCGTGCCCAAACGGCAGGCCAATCTCGCGGTGACGGAACTCAGCGGTGCGGTGCAGGTCGCCGCGGCGGGTGTGCCGTTGCGGTTGAAAGTCGGCGTCACGAATTACGGCGAACAGACGGTGAAAGATGTCCGCGTCGCACTGAGTGATGACGGCGTCAAGCTGCCGGTGAGTGCGGTGTTCGACAAGATCGATTCGAACGAAACCGCGTTTCATGAAGTCGATATCCGGCTGGTGACGCCGCGCGTGCATCGTCTCGCGGCAACGCTCGATGCAGATGTTCTCGCGGAAGACAACCAGCGGTTTCTTGCGGTCGATGTGTCGTCCACGATTCCCGTGCTGATTCTCGATGGCGATCGGGAAGGGGACGCCGCGAGTTATCTGGCGGACGCGCTCGCCGCGGACCCCGCCAGCACCGGCGTGGCGATCACGCTCGACAGCGCCGATTCCTTGCGGCGGCGATCGCTCGACGAGTTCCGCGTGATCTATCTGCTCAACGTGCCCGACCTCGCGCCGGATGCCATCGCGCCATTGGAAGCGTATGTCCGTGCCGGCGGCGGGCTGGTGTGGTTTGTCGGCGATCTCATCCGCCCGGTCCACTACAACGAAGCGCTTTATCAGAGCGGGAAAGGAGTGTTTCCATTACCGCTCGCACTCAACGCGGAAGAACTCGCCGCGGATCCGACTTCGATCGAACCCGATCTGGTGCCATCAACGCATCCGCTGTTTTCGGTGCTAACGGGCGACGACAACCCGTTCCTGGCCGGGGTGCATGTGTCGCGATATTTTCCGCCGCATGCGGATTGGGTCCGCGATGATGCCCGCCGCGGTGATGCGACCCGAACGCTGGCATCGCTACGGAATCGGCAGCCATTGGTCGTTGAACGCGAGTTCGGCCAGGGCCGGATTGTTGCGGGGC
>DASRYX010000145.1:0-6939 GCA_035686985.1 Planctomycetaceae bacterium
GTCGAGATCAGCACGCAGTCCTGCGACGCGAGATACTCGGGCGTGAGCTTCTGGCTGTCCATCGCCGGGAGATCGGGATAGTGCCTCATCTTCGGCAGCGACGGCACATGCGGATCGTTGTACGTCAGATTCGCGCCGCGCTTGAGCAGCAGCTTCATCAACTCGAACGACGGGGTTGCGCGCGGATCGTCGACATCTTTCTTGTACGCGGCTCCCAGCAGCGCGACCTTGCTGCCCTTGATCGCTTTGCTGTTCTCGTTCAGGAACTCGGCGAGTTGATTGATCACGTAATGCGGCATGTGGGTGTTGATTTCACCCGCCAGCTCGATGAACCGCGTCTGCTCACCGTGCTTGCGCGCGAGCCACGTGAGATAGAACGGATCGATCGGAATACAGTGACCGCCGAGACCCGGGCCGGGATAAAACGCCTGGAAGCCAAACGGCTTCGTCTTGGCAGCATCAATGACCTCCCACACGTCGATGATCAGCTTGTCGTAGAGCATTTTCAGCTCATTGACAAGCGCGATGTTCACCGCCCGGTAGGTGTTTTCGAGGATCTTGCACGCCTCGGCGACTTCCATGCTCGAGACGCGAATGACTTTCACCACCGCGTGCCCGTACATCGCACAGGCGAGGTCGCCGCTGTTGTTGTCGTACCCGCCGACAACCTTCGGAATCGTCGCGGCCTGAAAGTGCGGGTTGCCGGGGTCTTCGCGTTCCGGGCTGAAGGCCAGGAAGTAATCCTTGCCGACTTTCAATCCGGTCGCTTCCAGCACCGGCAGCACATTGACGCGTGTCGTGGTCGGATGGGTCGTGCTTTCCAGGACGACGAGTTGCCCCGGCCGCAGCGTTTTGGCGATCGCGTGGGCCGTACCTTCGATGTAACTCAGGTCAGGGTCACGACTTTCGTTCAGCGGCGTTGGCACGCAGATGATGATGCAGTCCGCTTCGCCGAGCCGGCCCATGTCCGCCGTGGGCTCGAATTTTTTCTCGGTAATCAGCGCCTGGATCGCCGCCGAATCGATGTGCCTGATGTAGCTTTGACCAGCTTTGAGTTTGTCGACTTTGGATTGGTCGACGTCAAAACCGAGGCAGCGGAACCCGCTGGCCGTGAAGGCCCGGATCAGCGGCAACCCCACATATCCCAGCCCGATCACGCCGATCAAAGCCTGCTTCGACTGGATTTTCTGGGCGAGTCCTTCGTGACTCATCGGCGGACATCCTTGCGGGAGTGGCGAATTCGCCACGGTTGGGAAAACTGCACGGTCTTTGACGAGCGCGGGCGATGATAACAGTCGCGCAGAACCGAGACAATCCGGGTTTTCCCCGCTGTCCGCTGTCCCAATTCGTGATCAGGCCGTCTTGCGAACCAGATTTTTATTGAGGATCGCCACCAGAATCATGGCAAAGGAGATGAGGCGCAGCCAGTACGGGTATTCGCCATGAGTGTCTCCGGGCGTGACGAACGCCAGCCACAAACGGCTGACCGCCATGATGAAGAACGCCAGGGCAAAAAATCCGAACAGCTGATCCCGCGTCTGACGCCAGAATCGGAAAAAGAACGATCCGAGAATTCCGAATCCCATGGCCAACGCGCCGGTCAATACGTCACTCATGAGGGGGATTCCCTGAGAAAGGTGACCAGGTCACCGTGGGACGTGACTGCGTCTGACACGCGGATCGGCGTCACGAGACTACTTGACATCGTGAATTAAGCCGTTCAGAAGAATCAAGACTCCAATCAAAGCAATTGTGCGTCGGATGTTGATCAGATTCATTTCCGGCACGACCACCAGATCGACGAAGACCAGGGCGTTCTCCACGGTCATGGCCACGAAGAAAATCCCGCACCACAGCAGGAGCCGGGTCCGGCTTCGGCGATATCCTCGCAGCAGCAGGACAGCACAGGTCAAGGCCGTCAAAGCGCATAAAATGTAAACGGCACCTTCCAAGGTCAGTTCTCCTTGCGAAGTTTGAAGGCGTCGGAGAAGTCCTGCAAGGCATTCTGCTTTCGCTCGTGAACCATGCGAATGATGGTGACCGGCCGTTGTCGGTAGTAATCGAGCAGGCGGCTCAGTTGTCCATCAAGCTCGGGTGTATGGGGGCTGAGGCGGCCATAAACAGCACCGTCGCGCCGCGCCGATCGGAGCAGTCCCCGCGCTTCCAGAGCCGCCATCTCGCTGAGAGTGACTGCGAGCGTGGATTGAATCTGGACGGCGATCTCGTCGTCGCGCCGCTCACGAGAGCGGTCTTCACTGAGAACCCGCAACAACTCCAGTTGTCCGATCGAGTCCACCATCGACTCAAGAAACCGCAGCACGTCGTCGGGGATCGGATCCAATTCCAGTCGCCTCACTAACTCCACAACGACTGGGCAATGCACAGGACCCGTTGCTTAAACATCGATTTTTGGTTCAGCCTATTGCATGAGGCAATCCTGACAACATGAATGACTACGCCGGTGATGCCTCCGCGGTCTGCACTTGCGCGGAGAGTTGTTCGTACGTGCCGCGGATCAGGGATTCCGTCTCCTCCCAGCCGATGCAGCCGTCGGTGATCGAGATGCCATACTTCAACAGCGACCGATCCGACGGCAGCGGCTGGTTGCCGGGGTTGAGATTGCTTTCGAGCATCAGGCCGACGAGGTTGTCATTGCCGTCGATCCGCTGCTGGATGCACGAGTTCCAGGCGATTGACTGCTTGGTGTAATCCTTGTTCGAATTCGCGTGGCTGCAGTCGACAACCAGCCGCGGGGACATCTTCGCCGCGCTCAGTTTTTCCGCCGCTTCGACGAGGCTCGCCGAGTCATAGTTCGGACCGGTCCGCCCGCCCCGCAGGACAAGGAAGCCCCACGGATTGCCCTTCGTGTTCACGATGCACGTTTTGCCATCGGCGTCGATGCCCAGGAAACTGTGCTGGTGACGGCCCGCGAGCATGGCATCGAGCGCGACCTGCAGACTGCCGTCCGTGCCGTTTTTGTAACCGACGGGCATCGACAAGCCGCTCGCCATCTGCCGGTGCGTGGGCGATTCCGTCGTGCGGGCGCCGATCGAGGCGACCGTCAACAAATCGGCGATGTACTGCGGCGTGATCGGTTCCAGCAGTTCCGTCGCCGTGGGCATCCCCATCGTCGCGACTTCCAGCAGAATCCGGCGGGCCATCCGCAAGCCGGTGGAGATGTCGAACGAATCGTCGAGATGCGGGTCGTTGATCAGCCCCTTCCACCCCACCGTCGTCCGCGGTTTTTCAAAATAGACCCGCATGATGAGCACGATCTGATCCGACACTTCGTCCGCGAGTTTTTTCAGCCGCGTAGCGTATTCGAGAGCCGCGGAATGATCGTGAATCGAACACGGCCCGACGATCGCCATCAACCGGCGGTCTTTCCCGGCGAGGATATTTTTCACGGTTTCGCGGGAGTCGAGAATCGTCCGGATCGCGTCGTCGGAGATTTCTTCCTCAATTTTGAGGTAGCGGGGGGCGATGAGGGGCACGGTTTCTCGAACATTGATGTCGTGCAGCGGGAGCATGATCAACCGGTCTTCAGCAGCAGGGCACGCGGGAAATCGGGAACATTACCAGTATAGACGCTGAGAGCACTCCCCGCCACGGGGTTCGCGGGGGACTGGAATTCAGGTAGTGGTACACTTTGCAGATTGATGGCGGCTTATCGACCCAGAAATGCCAGCAACCCCGCCCATCCGATGGCGAGCAACACCAGTTTTGCAACCAGCCACATTACTCCGCGATTCGCGATTAGGATTGACTGAGCTAAGTAGCCGCCAACGCCAGCGTAGAACAACATGACCATCGCATAGTTGAAGCCCAGTTCAAAGGGGGTGGCATACCGTCGCCCTACTAAATGCCCGCCCATCTCGTTTGACAGTCCGAACGCCTCGTGAATTCCAATCATGATAGCTGCTGGAAGAAGCGGCACGACGCAAAACCAGTGCTGTTTGAGGATGTGATAAGCCACGCCATTTACACCCTCATTCTGGAGCGGAAAGCGAAAACACCCCGGCGATTATCCGGCGATTATCCGGGGTGTTCATTCGCTCGGCAATTCTGGAAATGAACCGCCTGCACCGCTCGAGTGTCTGCAGTAGCCGAGTTTAATTCATCGCGACAGAGGACTTGCTAATTTAGACGACGGGTGGCGGGGGCGCACCGAAGGAAGCCCCCGAATCACGCGCTGCCCTTCAGGGGCTTCCGCTCTCGCAATACACCCCTGCCACGCGGCCGGCAACACCGCACAAGAATTCCTGCGGGAGGGCAAAGCTCCTGCTGAGCTGCTGCAAGTCCCAGCGTATCGTCCTATTGCGGCTCAGCGGGAGCTTCGCCCTCCCGGGAATGTTTTCATCCCCGCCGACCGACTATGATAAACCGCACAGCAATTGAGGACACCCGGCGACATGGCGAAGTGCGAGCGCGGCTATCTGTGCGAGGTCTGCGGGGATGAAGTCGAAGACATCACCGACAGCGATCTCTATCTGCGCTATGTCCTCGGCGAGATGCCCGTCCGTTCGTTGATGACCGCGCCCGAACGGCATCTGCGGTGCAATCCGGTGATGGCCCAGTTCATCGTCGATCCCGCGTTCCCGCCGGTCATCGTGGACGGACCGTTCGCCAAGGCGAATCTCGATCCGGCCGACGTCGCGAAGAAAGAAGCGTGGGTCACGCGCGGGTGGAAACGCTTGCAGGAAGTCCGCGCGCTCGGCTTGCCGATCAGTGAGTATCCGCTGCCGAGCGACCCGGCGGAGACCCCCGCATGACCGAGAGCCTGTGGCCCGATCCGCCGGCGCACAACACGTTGCTCATCGAAGCGGGGCGGGGCGACCGGGACGCGGTCAACCGTCTGCTTGAAGCGCATCGCGCGTCATTGCGACAGATCGTGCAGATGCGGCTGGACCGGGCGATTGCCCGCCGCGTCGACGCCAGCGATATCGTGCAGGACGTGCTGCTCGAAGCGAACGATCGTCTCGCGGATTATCTGGCGAATCCGCGGATGCCGTTTCATCTGTGGCTCCGGCACATGGCGAAAGACCGCATCATCGAGATGCACCGCCGTCACCGCGGGGCGAAACGCCGCAGTCTCGATCGCGAGCAATCGCTGGGACAACCGCAATACGGCGATCAATCCTCGTTGGATCTCGCCGCGCGGCTGGTCGATCACGAACTCACGCCCGCGGCGGAGAACATCCGCAAGGAATTGGAACAGCGGTTCATTACCGCCGTGGAACAGCTCGAGGATGACGACCGGGATATCATCCTGATGCGGCATTTCGAGCAGCTCGGCAACAACGAAGCCGCCGAGGCGCTCGGATTGTCGCCCGCGGCAGCGGGAATGCGACACCTGCGTGCGTTACGAAAACTGCGTGCGATCCTCGGCGAACGGCCGTCGTTGAATGGAGAAACCGTTTAGCCGCGACCCGCCAGGGAAGCGCTCCGCTGCGCGTCGCGGCTAAACCATGGATCATCATGCCCGAACTCGACATGACGTCCGACGCCGATACGCTCCTCGCGGACGCGCTGGATCAGTTGCTCACGCAATCGCGCGGCGGACAACCTGCCGATCTGGAAGGAATGATCCGGCGGCACCCACAACTCGAACAGGAGTTGCGGGAGCTGTGGGCCACGATGCAGTTCGCCGAGGAATTTTCGGGCGAATTTGATCTACTGACAGTCGGCACGAGTGCCGCATCAGAGGGAAACGGCGCGCTCGCGCCAAAAGATTTCGGTGATTACGAACTGATCGACGAAATCGGCCGCGGCGGTATGGGGATCGTCTATCGCGCCCGCCAGAAAAGTCCCAATCGCACAGTCGCGCTGAAGATGATTCTGCGCGGCGATCTCGCCTCTCCTGCCGATCTCGCAAGGTTCCGCGCGGAAGCCGAGTCCGCGGCGAAGGTGCTCCATCCGCATATCGTGCCGGTGTACGAAGTCGGCGAAGTCGATGGCCGCCCGTATTTCAGCATGAAGCTGATCGAAGGGACGACGCTCGCACAGCGGTTAGCCGACGGTCCGCTACCCTCGCGGCAGGCGGCTGAGATGCTCGTGCCAATCTGCCGGGCGATAGCCGATGCGCATCGACAGGGAGTGCTGCATCGCGATTTGAAACCGTCCAACATTCTCATCGATCGCGACGGCCGCACGTTTGTCACCGACTTCGGTCTCGCCAAGCGCATTTCGACTTCAGATGGAGAGCTGTCGTTATCCGGAAGTCTGACACAAAGCGGCGCGATCATCGGCACGCCGGGCTACATGGCCCCGGAGCAAGCCGCCGGGCAGCGCGGCGATGTCAGTTCCACAACCGATGTCTACAGCCTCGGTGCGATTCTATATGCCATGCTCACCGGGCGGCCACCGTTTCAGGCCCCGTCCGCGCTCGACACCGTGATGATGGTGCTCGAACAGGACCCGTTGCCAGTGCGGATGCTCAATCCGAAAGCGCATCCCGATCTGGAAATGATTGCGCTGAAATGCCTGCAGAAACCTGCCGATTTGCGGTATGTCGATGCCGATGCCCTCGCCGATGATCTGCAGGCGTTCCTCGCGAATGAGCCGATCGCCGCGCGGTCGTCGCAGTTCACACAGATTCTGACCCGCGCGTTTCGCGAAACGCACCACGCCGCGGTGTTGGAAAACTGGGGCCTCTTGTGGATGTGGCACAGTCTCGTCGTGCTGACCCTGTGCGTGATCACGAACCTCATGCAAGCCAACGGCGTCACCACACGCTGGGCGTATGTTGCCCTGTGGAGCGGTGGCGTCGGCACCTGGGCGGCGATCTTCTGGGAACTTCGCCGCCGCGCGGGACCGATCACGTTTGTTGAACGACAGATCGCCCACGTCTGGGCGGGCAGCACGATCTCCAGCACGTTGCTGTTCGGCTTGGAATGGATGCTCGACCTGCCGGCGTTGTCGTTTTCTCCCGTGCTGGCC
>DASRYX010000146.1:0-3308 GCA_035686985.1 Planctomycetaceae bacterium
CTCGTGAATGAGCAGATGCCGGCGGTAGTAATCAAACGGTTGCTCGCGCAGCCAGAACTCATTGCGGCGATGGCGTCCGTGCTCAATCGGCGGCAGATTTTCCGGAATCAAGCCGGCTTCGCGGAATCGGCGCTCGTCGCCAATGAGGTAACCGGTCATCTGAAAGTCTTCGCCGGCTCGCGACGGTGGCATGGGACCGAAATACGCCACCAGCGCGTCATAAGCCGCATCAATGACCGCCGGCAAAGAGGTGGCAAGCTCCGCGTCGATATCGGTGTAGAGCCGCAACCGTTTCGACTCATAACGGTGGATGCCCAGTGCGCGCAACGCCACATCCTCAAAGCGCGGGCGTTGGTCATCCGGTCGATAAACGACACTGGGCACAGCCGATTCCGGCTCCTCGATTGAGGTCGCCGATTCTTGAGAACGAGGACTCTGCGTCGCTGAGTCGGTGGCCTTCGCCACTTTCGATTTGGGTTGAGTGGACGATTTCTTAACCGACTTGGCTGGTGGTGACGACGCTCCGCATCCGCACAGATGCACGGCGAGAATGGTCATCAGCATCCAGCACAAACAGCGCCGCACGTTCTACGTCCAGAAGCCGTCAGGAGAGTCCGGACCAAATCATACTCGTTTTTGCGAAGTAGGTGGGACTCTTCGCTTTCGGCTTGACGTTCGGGCGGCATCCGGTGAGGATCAATGCACTTCGATGCGTTTCGCGACGATTCGGGAGCGGTCATGCTGCGGTTATTGGGTTCGCAACGGCAACTGTGCGACGGCCTCACGCGCCGCGACCTGCTGCACGTCGGCGGCCTGGGTCTGTATGGGTTGACGCTCGGTAACGCGCCGCAGCTTTCCGCAGCGATCGACGATCCCGCCGCACTCGCTCCCGGCTTCGGCAAAGCCAAGCGGTGCATCATGCTCTTTCTCTTCGGAGCGGCGCCGCAACACGAAACCTTCGACCCCAAGCCGGAAGCGCCGCTCGAGATTCAGGGTGAACTGCGCGGCATCGCCTCATCGTTGCCCGGCATTCCGATCTGTGAAGGGCTGCCGCGGACGGCTCGCATCGCTGACCGCCTGACGATCGTCCGCTCGATGACGCATCCGTTTCCGCTTCACTGCGTGGCGTATGCGCTCAACGGCATGCCCGCGTACACGACCGATGTCGAAGTCAAGCCGCGTGATCCGTCCCTATGGCCGTACATGGGATCGATTGCCGATTACATGCTCGCCCGTCGCGATGACCGCCGCCCAACGCCGACCGATGTTCCACGGCACATGGGATTGCCGTGGGTCTTTAATTCGCAGGTCGACGATCTGGGCGTCCTCGCCGGTCCTTACGCCGCGTTTCTCGGGCAGCAATACGATCCGGTGTGGGCGAAATTCGAAGGGAAGCCGACCGCCATCGCCCCAAAATGTCGGCACGAACAGGCCAAGGAATACACCGATCCGTATGCCGCGATTGAGCCCGGCGGTCGCTTTGTCTTCGATGGAGCCGGGCAGTTTCAGGAACAGGTGACGCTCAACAGGTTCAATGTGCGGAAAGTGTTGCTCGAGCAACTCGACACCGCCCGTCGATGGGTTGATCGCGCCGCCAATGCGCGAACCTATAACGCACAGCAGGCACGGGCCATGTCGCTGTTAACGTCGCCCACTGTGCGGGAAGCGCTCGATGTCACGCGCGAAGCTCTGCCCGTGCGTGAACAATACGGTCACACGCTCTTCGGCCAGTCCTGTCTCGCAGCGCGGCGGCTGGTCGAGGCCGGCAGCCAGTTCGTGAGTGTCTTCTGGGATGCTTACGGAACCTACTTCAGCGGCGCGTGGGACACGCACCAGAATCATTACCCCCGGTTGAAGCAGTACCTGCTGCCGGGATTCGACGCCGCGTTTTCCGCGTTGATCCTCGATCTCGAACAGCGTGGATTGCTCGACGACACGCTCGTGCTGTGTCTCAGTGAACATGGCCGCACGCCGCAGATTGACTCCAAGCCCGTCGGAGCGGCGCGGCATCACTGGTCGCAGGTCTACTCAATGGCGCTCGCCGGTGGTGGCACGAAGCGCGGGGCGGTCGTCGGCCGCAGTGACAAAATCGGGGGCACGGTCGCCGACACGCCGATCTCACCGAAAGACATCCAAGCGACAACATTCCACCTGCTCGGCATCGACCCACACGCGGTCGTGCACGATCAGCAGCACCGCCCGTATCCGATTGCCGGCGACGGTCAGGTGCGACCCGAGTTACTGGCATGAAGCTAGACTAGCGGGTCGAGGTCAGTTTCCCGGTGAGGATTTCCTGTTGGAACTGGCGGAACTCCAGCTTGCGGACGCTTCCTTCGCGGAGTTCGCGGTCCCATTTCGCAAGCATCTGGCGAGAATGATCATTCAGCTTCCATTCCCACTCATGCTCAGCCCGTAAGTCGGACGGAGCCGGGCCATTGATCTGGCGGCGAACCGAACGGGGCAACCACTCGCGCTGCCGCAACTCGTCGTTGAGCTGCAACCGCGGGGCAGGCCAGATGGACTGCGGATGCAGCACGGCATTGAGTTGCACAATTGCGTCGGCATAGTCGAAGTACGCCTTCGCCATCATGCCCGGCGGCGGTGCGGCACATTCGGCTTCGTACTGCATCAGCGTGTGCTCCATGCGGACACGCGACGCGGGTTCATCAACGTGAATCTTGAATTCGGGACGGAGTTGGAACCGCAGGAAATCGAGCTTCGACCCGGCCCCGTTGCGGGTGCCGCTGGCGATGCGCTGCAGTCCTTCGTCCTCCGCCATTTCCAGAAAGCGACGGACTTCATCCTGCGAGACTGAGGTCACCGCACCGGAGGCCTCATGCAGAATGGTGAACCGGCGGTGAACCGGTTCGAAGATCGTGACTTCCCGCGCCGAATCGATGTAGTCATACACCTTGCCTGCGTGAAACAGGGTGATGCTGCGGGCGATAATCGGTGCTTTCGCATACTGATCCGGTGACAATCCGCTGAGATCGACCGTACGTGTGAAGACGCGGAGCTCCTGGCCGATCGCAACGGACGTGGCAGTGCTGCACAGACACCACACGAGAACGATCCGGGCCAGCGACATCAGCATGCTCCCAAAGCTCGACACGGACGGGGATTGGAGTGCGAAGGTCTATCCGTCGGTTCGGTTTCTCTCAACGTGGGGATGCGATTAGCGATGGCGGCGCGGGACGAAACTCATCAAGATTGAACGGCCTGCGGCAGGAATTGCCGCGAAACTGCCACCAAGCCCAGGAGTGAGCCATGCAGCTTGCGGGAAAGACGGCCCTCATCACCGGCGGGCG
>DASRYX010000147.1:0-2374 GCA_035686985.1 Planctomycetaceae bacterium
ACCATCCCCGATCGCGGCGGCTTGATGTGGCGCGGCAAGGTCACCGTGGCGCGCCCGAACCGCGCATCGGTCAGCACACGGTTCGGATCGGCGTCTTCGTCCCAGACACCACGGTTGGTGCCGACGAAGATTTCCCACGCACACGATTCCTCCGACCACGCGGTGACGGCGACGGGTTCGGCGAGCGTGTCGACGTACGCCGCATAAGCGGTTTGCAAAAGCGCCGGAGATTTCCCCGAGCGGAGATCGGCTTCCATCGCCGTGTCGTAGAGGATGCCCTGGCTCCTGTCGTGGAAGACCGGTACTTCCGGGATGCGACAGCCCCAGGCTAGCAACATTCCCGCGAACGCGCCCCACAGGATTCGGTTCAGGGGACGGGACATCATCCGGAAGAAACGCATCGCGGAACATCCTTGTGGACGCGATGAACAGGCCGACCGACCCGAACTATAGATCGGCTGCAGAACGCCGCGAAGAGCGGTCCGCAAACGAAATCAGCCGGGAGAGGACTCTCCCGGCCGAGTCACGTGATTTGCAGAAAGCGGCTTACTTGCCGGCTTTCGCCTTCGGCGACTTCTTGGCGGCCGGCTTGGCAGCGGGCTTGGCCTTCGGCGACTTCTTGGCGGTCGCTTTCGCAGTCGTCTTCGCCGGGGCAGCCTTCGTGGTCTTCGTGGTCTTCGCAGCGGCCATATCCGTGGCTCCTTCTAACAGTTTCGGGTGCTTGTTTCCTGGAAAAGTTGTCTCTCTTTAGCACCCGGAAGAGAGAAGCAACGTCTTTTCTCAAGTTATGGCGAACTCATCAGAATGTTCCAAACTGACTTATCGCTCATTCACTGCATCAACTTTTATGGGTCTCCGACGAATCAGTCAAGCGGAAATTCTGATTCTGACTGATTTTGTCGCAATTGATCCGGTCGCAAATCGACCACATTCCATGTGGATTCACCGCCGTAACTCACCGCAAACGGACATCGGGCTCGCTTCGCGGAACCCGTGTGTCCTGTTGCAGCGATTACATCGGCAAGTTAAGCCGTAGGGGTTTGGCGAAAATTGATGAATAGTCCAAACAGGGGGAAAACTGCGGTGGAAACGGATTGGCGGAGGGCTAAGAGCTAAGGGTTAAGGGAAGGAAGAGACCGGTTCGCTGGTACTGTTGTCCGCTCATACGGGGCGGGTCCTTGGCGAACCCATTCCTTGACGAGCGCGTCTGCTTCCCGAGATAATTGCTCGATTCGTCACTTTCCAGAGGGGAAAGTGCGTCCCGCCTTCTTGCTGGTGCGAACATGTCTGCCGTCCGTCTGTCTCCCGCGCTGAAGACTCTGAAGCCCTCTGCCACGTTAGCCGCCGCGGCGAAAGCCAAAGCCCTGAAAGCGCAGGGAATCACCGTCTACGACTTCACGCTGGGTGAACCAGACTTCAACACGCCCGAGCACATCCAGCACGCCGCCACCGCGGCGATGAAAGCCGGCCACACTCATTACACCCCCGCCGGCGGGATTCCCGAACTCAAAGCCGCCGTCTGTCGGTATTACGAGCGCGAATACGGCCTGAAGTTCACGCCGGCGAACGTGCTGATCTCGAACGGCGCGAAGCACTCCATTCACAACGTCCTCACCACGTTGTGTGGTCCGGGCGATGAAGTCATCATCCCGACGCCGTACTGGGTCAGTTACAGCGAGCTCGTCACGCTGACCGGCGCGACCCCCGTGCTGGTGCCCACGACCGAAGCCAGCGGCTTCGTGATGACGCCCGAGCAATTCGCCGCGGCGATCACCCCCTACACACGACTGCTGATGCTCAACAGTCCGTGCAACCCGACGGGAACCGCTTACACCGCGGCTCAGCTCGAGGCGATTGCCAAGGTGGCGGTCGAGAAGAACATTCCGGTTCTCGCTGACGAAATCTACGAAAAGCTGATTTACACCGGCTCCGAGTTCCGCTGCTTCTCCAGCTTCGGCAAAGAGGTCGCCGACCGCACGATTCTCGTCAGCGGTGTCAGCAAGGCGTACGCGATGACCGGCTGGCGGATTGGCTGGACCGTCGGCCCTGTAGACATCATCAAGGCGATGGACAACCTGCAAAGTCAGGAAACGTCCAACCCGTGCAGCATCAGCCAGTACGCCGCCGTCGCGGCGCTGGACGGCCCACAGGAAAGCGTGGAGTCGATGCGGGTCGAATTCGAAAAACGCCGGAATTACGTAATGGGTCGGCTGGAAGCGATGCGGTCGAAATTCGGTCTGACGTTCGCCCAGCCCGGCGGTGCGTTCTACGCGTTTTTCAATGTGAGTGCCTCGTTCGGTAAGAAGCTCGGCGGCGGCAAGGTTGTGCACAACGCCACCGACTTCTGCACGGCCCTGCTGGAGCAAGCCCACGT
>DASRYX010000148.1:0-5689 GCA_035686985.1 Planctomycetaceae bacterium
GATCTGCGCCGCATGGCATTCGGCGGCATGGTGCTGGAAGCGATGACCGACGACGAGCGAAAAGACGCGTCTCTCACCGCGGACAAAATGGCGCTGCGGGTGAAGCACGTCGGTCAGTACGGCGAACACGCCCGCGCGAAACAGGCCGGATTGCTCAAGGACGACATCGTCATCAGCTACGACGGCATCGACGCCGCGCGCACCGAAAGCGAACTCTTAGCGCACGCGATGCAGAACAAACGCCGTGATGACGCGGTGCAGATCGTCGCCTTACGTGGTAAAGAACGGAAAACGTTCACCGTCAAACTGCAGTAGTTGGTGGCCAGACAAATCGCTCAGCAGTTCTGTACTGTGTGATGAAACAGGGATCAGTGAGGCAGGTTCAATCAGCGGTCAGCCCGACGATTCTGGAACTGCTGTCGCCGTTCAGCAACCCTTTGATCATATTCGTCTTTGGTCAGTCCAAACATATATCGTCGATGTTTGTCTGCAGATTCGGAGCCATCGATTGCACGAAACGTTTCGTAATCGGCACCGACAATCCGTGCGGCATCCCGGTAGTGTGATCGCGCGTCTTTCGACCAGCAACCATTAGATGTAATCGCCGGATATTTTTCAGAAACCTCGAAGTCGTCGATCCCGCCTCCTTGCATTTCCAGAAAGAACTCTTTGTTGGTCATCGTTGACCAGCTGCTCGTCTTTATGAGGATTTGAAAGGTTTTTGGATCAGACTCTTGCATGGGAACTGTGCCGCAATAAACGCGATTTTTGTCGCGCGCGTAGGGTGGATCGATCACTTCAAATGAGGCCGGATCGGCGTGCGTGATTCGATGCCCTTCAAGATAGACTCTGGATTGGTCGCGAGAATAGCATTGACCAGACGGCCCAGCCTGAGAAGGAAGAATATCGAAGGTTGCAGGATCCGCGTCCTGAATGATGGAACCTCGATAAAACACGTGGGATTGGTCTTTGCCGTATTGGCGATCCTTCAAGATCTTGAATTGCTGCAGATCCGCTTCGATAAAAGTTTCATGTCGCCCGACGGCTTCATTCCATCCGATCCACGCCCACTTGCCTTTCACTTTTCCATACCCAGGTTTTCCGCAGCCAGCACTGACGCAGACCAGAATGATCGCACTCAGTATCCATAACCGCGAGCGCAGTTGATGCTCGTCCATCGCAGGTTTGCCCGTTTGCGTGTTTCGATCTGCACCAATCAGGCAAGATCGCCGAGCTTCGCCAACACCCGGTCCACTTCTTCCAGCGTGTTGTAGTGCAGGAAGCCGATGCGTAACGTCCCGTGCGGTTCCAGTCCTGCGGCTTCGCAGAACGGCATGCCGTAATGGTTGCCATGCCACGTGTAGAGCCCGTCCGCCGCCAGGCGTTCGGCCAGCTCTCCCGGCGTGAAGCGTGTATGGGTGAGCGAAAACGTCGGCACGCGCTCGTCGATCCGAGCCGGATCGGTGATGCCCCACACGCGGTAATCGCGCAGGGTTGTTAAGCCCGCGAGCATCCGCTGCGACAGCGATTGCTCATGAGCATGAATCGCGGCAAACGCGGCCTGCAGCTCTTGCCGGGAGGGCGAAGCTCCTGCTGAGCCGCTGCGGGGCAACACGCTCTCATGCGATCGCGGCTCAGCGGGAGCTTCGCCCTCCCGCTGAGAAACGCACTGACGGCCAAGGTTCGCGAGATACTCGATCGCCGCGGCGGTGCCGGCGAGACTTTCGTGCGGCTGCGTACCGGTCATCCATTTGCCGGGGAGTTGATTGCTGCTCACCCGCAGTTTGTACGGCAGGATGTCTTCCAGCAATTGACGCCGGCCGTAGAGCAATCCCACATGCGGGCCGAAGAATTTGTAGGCTGAGCACGCGAGGAAGTCACAGTTCAATTCGGTCACATCGATCGATCCGTGCGGCGCGTAATGGACTGCGTCGATGAACGTGAGCGCCCCCGTCTCTTTCGCTGCTGCAATCATCGGCGCGATGGGATTGATCGTGCCGGTGACGTTCGACGCATATCCGATGGCGACCAGTTTCGTGCGCGGAGACAACGCCGCCCGAAAGCTGTCCTGATTCAACGTCGCATCATCGAGATTCACTTCGACATGCTTCACCGTTGCCCCGGCGTCCCGCGCGGCCAACACCCACGGCGTGACATTGCCGTCGTGGTCGAGTCGCGTGACGATGACTTCATCGCCGGGCTTCCACGTGCGAGCCAGCGCCCGGCTCAGCGCGAGCGTCAGCGTGGTCATGTTCGCGCCGAAGACGGTGCACGCCGGATCCTCGGTGCCGAGAAACGCCGCAGCGCTGGCATGCGCGGCGTCAACGATCGCATCGCTCGCTTTTCCCACGGGGAACACGCCGCCGCGGTTGGAGTTCGTCGTCAGCAGATACCGGCTGACCGCATCCGCCACTGACTGCGGCACCTGACTCCCCGCGGGGCCATCAAAGTACGCCACCGGCCGGCCGTTGTCCTGCCGGCTCAATGCGGGGAACTGCGAGCGAATCCATTCCATCGGGAACGTGGTCATGTCGTGGTCCGTTAACAATCATTTAGCCCCCGGCTGTCCGCAGCCGGGGGTCATATCAATGCAACTCGCCCCCCGTTGCGGACAACGGGGGGCTAAATTATGCCCAATCGAGGACCACTTTACCGCAGTTGCCTTCGAGCATCGCGTCGAAGCCCTTCTGGAAGTCGGTGTAGTGATAGCGGTGCGTGATCACCGGTTTGATATTCAGCCCCGACTGCAGCATCACGGTCATCTTGTACCACGTCTCGTACATTTCGCGGCCGTAAATGCCCTTGATCGTCAACATATTGAAAATCACAGCGTTCCAGTCGATCGCCATTTCTTTCTCAGGAATACCGAGCAGGGCGATCTTGCCGCCGTGGGCCATGTTCGCAATCAGACTATTAAATGCTGCGGGACTGCCAGACATTTCTAGGCCAACGTCAAAACCTTCTTTCATCCCGAGTTGTTTCTGCACATCGGCGAGGCTCGTTTCACGCGGATCGACGGCGACGGTGGCTCCCATCTTGCGGGCGAGCTCCAACCGATACGGATTGAGATCGGTCACCACGACGAACCGCGCCCCGGCGTGCTTCGCGACAGCGGCACCCATCACGCCAATCGGACCCGCGCCGGTGACGAGCACGTCTTCGCCGAGCAGATCGAACGACAACGCCGTGTGCACCGCGTTGCCGAACGGATCGAAGATCGACGCGACTTCCAGATCGATGTCCGGCGCGTGATGCCAGACGTTGGTCATCGGCAGGCTGATGTACTCCGCGAAGGCCCCGTCACGATTGACGCCCACGCCTTTCGTATGCGCACACAAATGTCGACGGCCCGCGAGACAGTTGCGGCACTGCCCGCAGACGACGTGACCTTCCCCGCTGACGATCTCACCCGGGTGGAAATCCGTCACGTTGGACCCGACGGCGACGATCTCGCCCACGAATTCATGACCCACCGCCATTGGCACCGGGATGGTCTTCTGCGCCCAGGCATCCCATTTGTAGATGTGCAGATCGGTCCCGCAGATCCCGGTCTTCTTCACCTTGATCATTACGTCATTGATGCCGATCGTTGGCTCCGGGATGTCTTCGAGCCAGAGCCCGCGTTCGGCATGCTTCTTGACGAGTGCTTTCACGGGAGGTCCTTATGAATCGCTTGCGGTTTCGCGCCGCGTGCAAGCATGAGCATTGTGACAGGTTCATCACGGGACGCGAAACCGCCAGCGGTATCGCCATCCTGTATTTCGGACACGACGTGCGGTATCCTAGAACCCGTCAATCCGCTTTGCAAGACAAATATCCGAAATAATGGACAACGGCCATGCCGGCCCGGAACCCGATGCTTGATCCCGACCCGCTCAACGGCCAGGTGAGCGAACGCGTCCGCACGCAGCGACAACAGCGCGGCTGGTCGCTGGAACAACTGGCGGCGACGAGTGGCGTCAGTCGATCGATGCTCAGCCAGATCGAGCGCGGCGAGGCCAATCCCACGCTCGCGGTAACGTGCAAGATCGCCCAGGCGTTCGGAATGTCGCTCGCGGAATTTGTCGATGTCCCCGGGGCGGGGGTCGCGATTCACGTGGTTCGCAGCGATGACCGGGCCGCGTTGTACCGATCGGATGAGAACTGCGAAATCCGCACGCTGTCGCCGCTGCATCTGGAAAAGGATGTCGAGTTCTATCAGGTGCGGCTGAAACCCGGCGGGGCGCTGACCAGCGCTCCGCACTTTCAGGGCACACGCGAGTTCCTGACGGTTGAACAGGGAAAGATCCGCGTCACTTCCGGAACCGAGCGGAGCGAACTCAATCGCGGTGATTCCGCCAGTTACCGGGCCGATGTTCCGCACGTCCTGGAAAACCTCGGGAAGTCGGACGCGACCGTGTTTCTGGTGGTGATCTATCAATAGCGCGGTAGAATGAACCGTCTTGCGGAGAGCGCGGATGTCCACGGTGCCAGTGCGATTCTACACTCCCGAGGAATACCTCGAGCGCGAACGCCGCGCCGTCACGAAGAGCCAATACTTCCGTGGCGAAATCTACGCCATGTCCGGCGCCAGCCGGGAGCATATTCTGATCGCCGGTAACTTCCTCGCGGCCTTGCATACGGCTCTCCGCGACCGTCCTTGCGAGGTTTACAACAGCGACATGCGTGTGAAGGTGCAGGCCTCGGGATTGTACACCTACCCCGATCTCTCGGTGGTCTGTGGTGAACCCAGGTTTGATGACAGTCATGTCGATACGTTGCTCAATCCGCTCGTCTTAGTCGAAGTGATTTCACCGAGTACCGAAGCGTATGACCGCGGGGCGAAAGCGAACCAATACCGGCAACTCGCTTCGCTGCGGGAACTCGTGCTGGTGGCGTCGGAATCGCTGCACGTCGAGCGCCACCATCGCGGCGAAGACGGCGAATGGCGCATTTGGGAAGCCAACGACCGGACCGCGAAGCTGCCGTTGAGTTCGCTGGGTGTTGAAATCCCGCTGGAAGAGATTTATCGACGCATCGAGTTCGCTCCGCCGGCGGAAGCCGCGGCATCATGAAAGCAAAACAGCCCAGGGAAGGCATTCCCTGGGCTTCTGGTGTTACGCGGCGATCATTGTGCGGCGGGGATCGCGAAGCCGACGTCGTCCCAGGTCTGATTGGCTGTGAACGTCTTGCCGCCGTCATCGATCCGGTTCCGGCCGATCGCATACACTTTGAAGTTCGTGCCGTCGGTCGAGTATTTCAACGGCTCACCGTTGTAAACGTCCTGCGGCGTGCTGGGCAGGTAGTCCGGGACGAGATCCTGCAGCTTGGCGGGCGTCGTTCCGTTCACCGCGCGGTACTCGAGAATCGCGAAACCGGTGATGTTGGTCAGCCGCCGCATTTTCACACGGTTGTCGGCTTCGAAGACCTGCACCACAGCGGGTACGAGCAGTTGCCCGAGAATGTTCCCCATGTTCTTCCCGCGGCCTTTGTTCCCCCCGATGACGCTGGAGACAACCGACTTGAACGAGGTCGTCTCGGCTTTGTTTGCCTTCAGCTGCAGATCGAGCGCCTGCAAGCCTTGATCGCGCGTCCTCGCGTCAGCTTTCTGAGCGATCGCCACCAACTCGTCATACTGTCGATTCAACGTCTGCATGGCGACCGTCCAGTCGACGGAAAGCCCGACCATCGTTTCAAACAGGCGTTCTGC
>DASRYX010000149.1:0-3511 GCA_035686985.1 Planctomycetaceae bacterium
AGAACGGCAGGCGGAGAACTGGCGGAAGTCGTCATGGCTTCCTCAATCATGCGCAGCAAAGGGCGACGGATTCAAGAGCCCGTGTGGATCGAGCTGCCGTTTGACGCGGTCCATCAACGGCCACGCGGGTTCCGGATCGCCGCCCATCGGCAGGGCTGCTTTCCACTCTTCATCACAATGCAGGATGAGCAGATTGCCGTCGGCGTCACGCGCCCGCTGGCGCAACGGGTCCAATAATCGCGCGGCATGCTCCGCGGTGGCGGTCTCTTCCGGAAGCTGTCCGATCACGAGGCCGTTGCCAGCGTGACATTGCACCGCCACGCCGAGCCGTGCGGCTTCCTCGGCGAAGGCGACGCAGCGCGACGGTCGCAAATTCGCCTGGAATGTCAGCGGGTCATCGGCGCAGACCGGAAATTCGGTCAGGGTCTCGAGCAGCGCGGCCGCGTCGGCATCGCGCAACTGTTCCAGACTCTGCACACCGAACGCAACGACTTCCTTTCGCAGGACTTCCAGCTGCCATTCGACTTCTCGCGGCGTGCCTTCTACAGCGATGGCCAACACTGGCCCATTCGTGGGCAGCGTGAGCCGCGCCGCCGTGCTGACGAGCTTCGCCGCCGAGGGATTCAGTAATTCGACAGCCGAGGGACGGGCCGCCGAGGTCAGCAGGCGTTCCAGAACGTTTTCAACTTCGGCGAACATCTCGAACGAGATCCACCACCAGGCGATGGTTTCCGGCCGCGGCCGCAGCTTGAGCGTGACTTGTGTGACGACGGCGAGAGATCCGCGCGAACCGACCAGCAATTTGCAGAGGTCGTATCCGGCGACATTCTTCACCACGCGACCGCCACCGTGAAACACCTGCCCGGCGGCAGTCATCGCGGTGATGCCGATGACGTAATCGCGGAATGTTCCCGCACCGAATCGTCGCGGTCCGTTTGTGTTGGTGGTCAGCGCTCCTCCGATTGTCGCTCGTTCGGCCTGCGCGATATCGATCGGCAACTGCTGGCGTTCAGTGGCCAGCAGCTTCTGCAGCGCGGCAACGCGGATCCCGGCTTCGACGGTGACTGTCATATCCCGAGCCGGGTAATCAATCACCTTGGACAGATCGCGGAGGTCGATCCGGCGCGTCACGGGATGGCCAACGCCGTAATGCAGCGCTGTGCGACCGCCGACGGGACACAGGCGTTCTTTCGCACCGGCCGCATTTTCCGCGAGAAACCGCTGCAGTTCACTGGCGGTCGCGGGGACGAAATCATCGGCGACGCGGGGTGTCGTCATGAACTGAGGCCGCGTCCAATCTCATAAATCGCCGCGGTGTCGAGGACCAGGTTGTTCTTCTCGAACAACTGCTGGATCGGGGCGGTGTGAATTTTCATTTTGGTGCCACCGACGCCGAGAGCGCCGTAACAGATTTTTCCGTCTTTGGTGACGGCTTTATCAGTCATCGAGATGCCGCCGAGACCTTCCGGAGCGACGGCGTTCAGATCGAGCGCCACCTTCAGTGACGGCAACGCGAAGAGTTGTTCGGCAGTGATGAACTGGACCCGCGCCGCACCGGCACCGACAATGACCTCGGCTCCCTCACAGGCTGCGGCAAGACCAGCGGGTGTGGTGGACTCGCACGCCGTCAACTTGCTGGTATCGACATCCTTGGCGAGCGCAGTGCAGGTGGTCTGTGCTTTGTCGACGGTCCGCGACGCTAGCCGTACGGACGCGCCTTGCGACAACAAAATCTGTGCGACACGACAGCCCACAGGACCAGTGCCACCCAGAACCAGCGCGGTCGTCTTCGCCAGCTCGACATGCCTCGCCGCGGCGATCACCGTCGCAGCAGCCGTTGTATTGGAGCCGTTCGAGTCCATCATCACGGAGACCCGTAGCGGATCGAACAACGTTTTGCGAACTTTGGCGAGGAGCGCTTCCCCCGCCGCGACATTGCTGCCACCGATGAAAATTGCGGTGTTTTTCAGATTGCTCGGGCTGCGGGTGAACATCGCGCCGTGCACGAGCGATTCGACATTTTCCGGTGTCACGCCGCCGTAGGTGAAGAGTTCGTCCACACCCGCGTCGACGGCGACCACGCGGTCAAACGTGCTGGCGAGCGCGTCGGTGTCGAGCTGGATGAGGATGCGCTTCATCGGAGACATTCACTGAAAATGCGAAGAAACCCAGGGATGGGAATCCCTGGGCTTCCGATGTTGTTTCCACCGGTTGGGGATCAACCCTGGTAGAACGGGTGCTTGGCGCTCGACTTCTTCGCCAGCATTTCGTCCACGCTCGGCGAGTTCTTCATCGCGTTGATGATGGACTGCTTCGTCGCTTCGTAGTTGTATTGATAGATCTTCTTGTCGTCGGCGGCTTCCCAGTGAATGAACACGCCACAGACGATGCACAGCTTTTCCGCTTGATCTTTCGGAATCACGCCGAGTTCCACGCAATCGGCGACGGCATTCGCCACGGCGGCCTGAGCCGGCCCGAACATCTGCACGGCCTGGCGGGCACCCTTGATCGTCACCTTGGTGATCATGACGGTGGCCGGCTTGACGGCGAGGTTCGGCGTGAGGACGGCGAGCAGGTTACTGTGACCCATCTTCTGGTCGGCGAGAGCGTTGGCGAAGGCCGCTCCCACCGGACCGGACTTGTCACCGATGAGCAGATCGATGTGCGCGACTTCGTTGCCTTCACCCGCGAGGGCTTCACCGACGTAGAACGACATGGCGTGTTTTCCTGAGGATTTTCGAACTCGGCGGCGCCCGCTGCGCCCCGATCGTCTGCGGACGCACCCCGAGAGTGCACTTCCCGCCGTTGGCGGTGTGATAACATGCGGCGGTCCGGATTTCCACCGTTCCGCAGGATTCGCATGTCGATTCGACAGCAGATCAACACCGACAGCCGCCCGCGATTGCTGATCACCGGCGCAAGCACCCGCGCCGCGGCGTGGTCTGCCCTCCGCGCGGGGTTCCTTCCGGTTTGTGCCGATCGTTTCGCCGATGAGGATTTGTGGCAGGTTGCGGAGGTGCACTCTTACGCAAAGGTGGAGCGAGAGCGACGAACCGGGCGTCCCACGTTTGTCGCGAGCGCACGGCTGGCCGTGACGGACGGCGTGTGCGACCATGAGGAGCAGTTTCGTCGCCGCGACGAACCACGGCAGCTACGAAATCTTCTCGGACCAGTTCTGGGCCAGAATCGATTTTGGAGATCCGACTTCCGAGGGCTCGCGAAACCGCTGGAGAACGCCGGACTTCCGTTTCTTGCCGAGCGGGAAGGAACATTTGCACGTCTCGTCAGGATTGTCGGCTCGACGTGGACTTGGTCTCCGCCACCGAACGATAAGACATGGATCGAGAAGCCGATCTGGGGAGGTGGCGGACGAGGCATTCGTATCTGGGACGCCGCCGCGGCATCCGGCGAGAGTTTCCGCGAGGAGAGTTACTTCCAAGAATATCGCGATGGGCAACCTATGTCGGCGATTTTCCTGGCGGACAAGAATCAGTCACCAAAGGTCCAAATC
>DASRYX010000150.1:0-7457 GCA_035686985.1 Planctomycetaceae bacterium
AGAAATGCCGAAATGATCAGCCCCGCACAACCCGCGGGCAACTGGTGTCCCAGGAAGTGCGGGAAGAGTTTATCCGCTCCCTGCACCGGGTCGCTCATTCCTCCCGGCAGACGATTACCGTGCTTGATATAGAACGCCAGCAACGCCAGGCCGCAAAGCGCCAGCAGCGAAACCATCGTGATGTCGACCGCAACGTTGATGAGATAACTGCGCCGTGCGTTGTTCAGTGAGGCGACGGAGAAATACCGCTGCAGGACGACTTGATCGGAACCGTGCGTGCAGACGTTCCAGAAGAAATTGTGAATCATTGCCGTGACGACCGTGATCTGCAGCGTGATATCCCAGCTGAAGACCGGCGGCGCGTTTTTTCGACCGGGGGCGCTCGCTGCGATCTCCCACCAATCGGCCGGACCGGTACCATCCACAACCATGACATAACTGATCGCCAGCAACACGCCGGACAGCAGCAGCAGGCATTGGACCACATCGGTCCAGATCATCGCCTGAATGCCGCCGACGGAGGTGTAAATCGCCGCGACGATGCCAATGAAGCCGATCCACCAGTACAGATCATCCCCGGGCAGCCACGCCCAGTCGGCTCCTTTGACGCGGTTGAGAGCCATCGACGCCGCGTAGATCACCATGCTCATCCAGCCGAGCCGCAGCAGGACGAACAAGGTGCCGCCGAAGAGTCGTACCGAGGCGTTGTACCGGAGTTCGAGATATTCATACGCGCTGGTTAATCGCAGCCGCATAAAAAACGGAATCCACAACAGCGTGACCACCGCGATATTGAACGGAGCGGCCAGATAGCCCGAGTAGACCCCGATCCCACTCTTGATCGTGATCCCCGGCATTCCGAGATAGGTCAACGTGGAAAACAACGTCGCCAAGATGCTCAGCCCGACGGCAAACCACGGCATGCGTCGCCCGCCGACGAAAAAATCATCGACGTCGTGCTGCTTCCGTCCGAACCAGAGGGCGATGCCGAACGTGAATAGCAGGTAGGCAACGACCGCCGCGTAGTCCAGCGGTCCCAGGCCGACATCCAGTGATACGGATGATTCGTCCACGCGTTACCTGCGGTGCGTCGGGAAGCGGTCGAAAGGCGCCCGGGGTCAGATGAGGACAGCGATGCAAGAGTGATCAGCAGTCTTTGATGTCGACACCAGAAATGCAACCGTCGACGCATTTGCGTCGCAATCGGCCTGAAAAACAGCGATGCCCCAGTTTCACGAAGAAACTGAGGCATCGCGACTCATCCAAGGCTGACAGAAGACCGGTTAACGTTGCGGCGCAGGAGCCGGAGGCAACATACCGATCTCGGTTTCCGGGGCAATCGTCAACGGAACCGGATTGCTCGCGGCACCGTCTCCACGCACCACCAGAACCTGGGCATCGGCGGCTTCACGCAGGTCGACGTCGGGCACGATGATCTGGATCCCCAGATCGTACCAGCCACGCACGGTCGCCGGGTGCTGATCCTCGCCGACGGTGACGATGACTTCGCCCGGTTCGGGGCCGAGGCCTTCACCGGCGATGCTGATCGTCGAGCCCGGAGCCGCGGCGGTCACATCGGTCGAGAACGCAGCAGGATCAACCGGGAAGATTTCTCCCCGCTTCACGATCGAACCGTTGTTGGCTTCGTTGTGCTCCTTCAAAGCATTGCGGCTGTCGACGACGACATGCAGATACTTGAACGGCACACGAACGTCGTTGTCTTCCGTCACCAGATAATTGGCATCGGACGGCAGCCGGATATCGATGGCGATGGTGTCATCGCCCGCGATTTCCGGAACGGTCACACCGGCTTGCACGACGTCGTTCGACAGCTCTTCTTCCGCGGAGGCGAACGCAGTCACGTCAATGCTGCGGTTCACCGCTTGCGAAGCATTGTTCCGCAGCCACACACGGTAACGGGGGCCCAGGTCTTCTTCCGTATGGCCGGGGTCGACGAAGCGAACCGCCAGCAGCTGAAGATCATCACCGCTTGGAACGGCGACCTTTTCCACATCGACCCACGTGCCCGCCGAGACGACCGGGAGTTGTTCCCAGGCCGGATATTCGTACGTGGTCACCACAGGGGCGACTTCATACACGTAAGGCCGGACAACGAACGGTCGCGGGTCATAAATCGGCACGACGGTGTTCCAGAACGACCACTGCACCCACGGGCTCCACCGCGGCATCCACGTGTAGGCCGGGTACCATTGCGGTCCCGGATACCACGCACTGACCGCGTAGCGGGTATAGCCCGAGTAGATCGGACCGACGTAGCGCGAGCGCCATCCGCCGTTATCGACGAGCGAGACGTTCAAGCTGAGCTGACGGGCCACATCACCCCGGGCAAACAGGCTGAACTGGCGATCGAGGTTGAACCGCTGACCGTACCGCGAGCGAATCAGCGGGTCGAAGTCATTGTTGCGAATGCGGGCCTGGAATCGTCCCGAGACCCGGTCCAGATTCATCGCGGCCAGACGTCCATCGCGGCCACGGCCTTCGAGGTCTGAGAACGCGCGTTCCAGCTGATCTGCAGAGCGCACATTCTGCAGGCTCTTCATCGTGTCGCTGATTGCCGAATCATTCCGCAGCGCGCGGGGATCGATACGAAGCTGTTTCACAGGGCGATCGGCGGCATCGCGGGCATTCCGGTCCATCGCCCGGGTGAAGCCCGAGGGAATGTCGTCCCGATCGGCGTCGCGGTTGCGATCTCCGTCACGAGACCGGTCTGCGTTGGGATTGCGGCCGTTGTCGCGACCTCGGTCATTCCGATCGGCGTCGCGGTTGGCGTCCGTGCGAGGAGTGCGGTCCGCATCACGGTTGCGATCGTTATCGCGGGGACGGTCGGCGTCGCGATTATTCGGACGATCAGGCGTGTTTGGACGATCGGTTGACGGTCGGTCCGCATCGCGGTTGCGGTCGTTCCCGCGCGGACGGTCGGCGTCAGGCGTGTTCGGTCGGTTGGGAGATGCTGGTCGATCCGCGTCGCGATCATTGTCGCGCGGACGTTCGGCACCCGGCGCATTCGGACGGTCCGGTGTTTCAGGCCGACGATTGTTCGGCGTATCGGGCTTATCCGCAGCGTTGTCCTGCGGGCGGTTTGTGTCGGATCGTCCCTGGTTACGCGGTGCGCGGGTCGATTGGTCCGGTTTCGGAGCCGCATCGAGGCTGGAATTGCCGGGAATCTTGTCGTTGCCCGGCAGCTCAGGTTTCCGTGCCTCGTTCGAGTTGCCCGGGGTGTCGAGCGGGCGACGGTTCGAGGGCAAGCCGTCGCGCGGTGAGCGCGGCGTATCGGCATCGGGGTTGCCAGCGCGTGGTGACTTCGGTGCCCCTGCATCAGGTTCATTGGAGCGTGGCCGCGGCGGTGTCAAATCGGGATTGCCCGCGCGCGGTGATTTCGGAGGCGTGACATCCGGCGAGCCTGCTCGCGGTGATTTCGGCGAACCCGCGTCAGGGTTCCCTGTGCGCGGAAGCTTCGGCGTGCCTGCATCCGAGTCGCCGGCGCGCGGGGACTTCGGCGGGGTCACATCACCCGGACCCGTGCGCGGCAATTTTGGCGCAGGTGTCTCCGGCGAACCCGCACGGGGTGACTTCGGTGGGGTGACATTGGGGCTTCCCGCACCGGGCAGCTTCGGTGCTCCGGTGTCGGGAGCACCGGTTCTCGGAACCTTCGGCGTGTCGGGGGAGCCGGATGACGGCTGCTTGGGTGGTGTCCGCGGTACGCCCGCACCGGGCGGCTTCGGCGCGTCTTTCGGCGTCGGTGGTGCTTGGCCGTACGCGGCCAGAAAGGCTGACCCCACGGCCAGGCCGAAGGTCAGGCATCGCAACGATTTCATTAGTGTTCTCCTAAAATAAGCCATGAGACGAAACGCTTCGTCCCGGTCCGTGGCGAGAACGTGTATCGCAAGGCACATGCCGCGTGGGCTCTTTTTCGACCAAGTGGGGACGGGCCAGTGCGCGGACCGACTCCCCTGATGCAAGAACATGCAAAGAACGGCTCGCGAAGGGTTGAATGAGAAGCGACTAACCGTTCGACCGGGGCGTGAAGATCAGATGAGGGTGCAAAGGACGTGATTTAGAGATCGGAACCGTCTGCAGGCGTTGGATCCGCCTCGGAAAAGACGAGTCCATGAGCGTCCAGCTCGCTGATGATGTTGTCCAGCTTTTCCCGGATGGCTTCGGCTTTCTCATACACCGCCAGAAATTCCGCTCGCAGCTCTGCAGCTGTTTTGTCCGCGGGCGGCGGAAAGCCCTCGATCATGATGACAATCCTTCGTTCCGAGTGCCTCGGTTGGCCGAGGAGCGCGCGTCATGGTCGCAGGTTGACCACTCAAACGCTCAGTCCGCCATCACCGCCGCAGCGGCAATCCATTGAGGCGAGCCCGTACAAACCCTCGCAACTGGAGTGCCATGCGGCGGGCAAAGCGCGAACAAAGGATCGAAAGAGTTCGAAGAAAGATCGGAGTCGCGTCGGCAATACGCGGCGGCGAGTTAACCTCGGAGACTTGACGCCGGACCTGCGCAGAGGATGATGGCCTCGTCACAGTCACTTCTACAGTTCGCACAGCATCTCGACGCTTTCGATCGCCTGGTCTCTGAAGGGTTCGGTATCCACGAAGTCTTGGGATGGCTCCCATGCTTAAGATTGCGCGCTCCGTCTGCTCGCCATCTGCCGTGATTGTTTCCGGCATGCTGGTCTGTTCGTTCTCGCTCTACGTGGTCTCAGAGTATCGCGCCACCGTCACACAGTCGCCGCACGCGCTGTCGCCGGTGGCGTCCCTCTGTGAACACTGCCGCAGCACAAATGCGGTGGAGAAAGACGTCACGCTCTGGCGCTGCTTTCACTGCCAGAAGTGCAACATCGGCGTGATCTCTCCAAGGCTGCTACAATGACGTCGGTTACTTCGACGCCTTTCGTACGGCGTCAGCGCTGAGCGTCACGCGAAATCCTAAGAACTTCTCCGTAAAAGCCGGGCCAACCGCATTGCGATTCGATGAGCGGCAGAAGCCCTCTTTGTAGAACCAGTTACCGCCGCGCAATACCCGTGGCGTGCCCTCTGAAAACGGACAGAGGGGATTGACCAATTTTGTTTGTTGATGCTGGCTGTACCACGTCGGATCCCAGCCGTCCTGCATCCATTCCCACACGTTTCCATGCATGTCGACCAGGCCGAAGGGATTGGCGGCTAACTCACCCCCGGGATGCGATCGCAGTTCTGAGTTTCGATCGAACCAACCCACCTGTTCGAGGTCTGATGTGGAATCACCGGCCGAGTATCGGCTTGCGGTACCCGACCGGCAGGCAAACTCCCACTCGGCTTCGGTCGGCAGCCGATAGCCGATCCCGGTCGATAATTCGAACGACTCGTCGCGTTCCGCGTAGAGGGGATCGAGTCGTTCGTGTTGACTCAACTTCACGCAGAATCGGGCCGCGTCGGTCCAGCTCACGGACTCCACTGGATATACGGTCGTCTTCTGGCCGGCGAGTTGATCCTTCCCGGCACCGGCAGGTCCGAAATACGAGGGATTATTGCTGGCGATCGTTTCGTACTCGCCTTGCGTGACTTCCTTGACGCCCAGATACAGGGGCTGTGTCAGGGTCACGCGGTGTTGCGGTCCTTCCGACTTCACACACTCCTGCCAGTGCGGATCCTCACCCACATCCTTGAGAGCCGCTTCGATTTCGTTCAGCGTGCTTCCCATCAGGAATTCCCCTGGCGGAATCAGGCGAAATTTCATGCCGAGGCTGTTGGTGTACTCCACCGGCACCTTGAGATACGCCGCCCATTCTTCCTGATGCTTTTTCGCCTGGGCAGTGTCGAAGGGCGCGATGGCAGGTTTCGGGGCATCTGCGGGCCAGCCGTGCCAACTCGACCTTAAGGGACCTTGGGGTGGCTCTCGCTTCGTCATCTTCCGCACGGTCTCGACCGTTAAGGCCACACGAAAGCCCTGGTTTCCATAGCGGGCTGTCCGATCCATAGCAAACCGATGAGAGCAGCGGCAGCGATCGCTCGCGAAATAGTTGTCGCCACCGCGGAGGATCTTCGCGGGACTCGTTGAAGGAGCACCGGTCGGATTGACCGCCGGCTCGTCGGTAAATTTCTGAAAGTAGGTTGCATCCCAGGCATCTTCCACCCATTCCCAGGCGTTGCCATGAACATCGAACAGCCCGAGCGGATTTGCCATCAGTTCGCCAACGTTGTGGGTTCGGTTGCCGGAGTTTTTGCCGAACCACGCTGCACGAGCTAACTCTTCTTCCGTCTCACCAATCCAAAACCGGGTCGTGGTTCCTGCTCGACAGGCGAACTCCCATTCGGCCTCGGTCGGTAATCGGTAGCCCCCGCCTGTCAGACGGGTGACGGTCTCACCGGATCGGGAATCAACGAGCTTCAACGCTTCGTACTGATTCAGTTTTGCACAGAACTCGGCGGCTTCAACCCATGTGACTCCTTCCACTGGATGTCCGCTTGTATCAAGTCCGTGGACTCTTTCGACGTATTGTTGTTCTGGTCCCGTCTTGGAGAAGTATGAAGGGTTCGTTCCCACCACTTTTTCATACTGTGCTTGTGTCGTTTCATAGGTTGCTACATAGATCGGCTGAGTCAGAATAACCCGATGCTGCGGACGCTCGCTCCGAGTTTGATTCTGCCATTCATTGAGAACAGATTCAGGCAGCTCAGCGACACTCTGGGGCAAGAAGCGTTCAACATCCTTGAGAAGGCTTTGAATCTCACCGTCAGTACTACCCATCAGAAATTCCCCCGGCGGGATCAGGCGGAACTTCATGCCGAGGCTGTTGGTGTACTCGACCGGCACCTTGAGATACGCGGCCCATTCTTCCTGATGCTTTTTTGCCTGCGCGGCGTCGAAGGGGGCAATCGCGGGTTTCGGGGCCTCCGCGGGCCAGCCGTGCCAGGTCGAAGACGTGCTCGCGGCTGGTGCCGACTGCAATGCCTGCTTGACAGCCTCGACGGAGATCGCGACCCGAAAGCCAGACAGGAACAGCGCGAGTTTCGTGTCGTGCGAGTGCCGGAAGCCGGACTGGCTCACGACGGCGTCGAAACTCCAGTCTCCTCCTCGTTGGACACGGGCTGTTCCCGGTTCAATATGCCGCGGATCAATGGTAACTTCGCTTCTGCGCCAAAAATATCTGTGCCGATCATGCCGATCTTCGCACCATTCCCAGACGTTTCCATGCACATCATAGAGTCCGAACGGGTTGCCTTGCAGGCCGCCAACCGGATGTGTGGTGCCACCAGAATTTTCCTTCGTCCAGGCCACACTTTCCGCTAGACCTTTATCGTCTCCCGTAATCCAGGTGGTTATCGTTCCTGCCCGGCAGGCATATTCCCACTCCGCCTCGGTCGGCACACGGTATCCCGTTCCGTCCAGCGGGCCGATGTGTTCTCCTGAATGTGAGTAGATTGGTTTCAGGCTTTCCTGCTGATTGAGCTTGT
>DASRYX010000151.1:0-6849 GCA_035686985.1 Planctomycetaceae bacterium
CCGTCTGCGGTTCGGCTTTGGTCCACCGCTGGAGCGCACTGTTGAGTCCCGCCGCGTAGACATCGGTGGTGACCGCGAGCTGGGCCGGGGCGCAATCGACGGTGATATCGTCGTCAGCGGTCGCGAGACGCTCTTCCGACCAGTGCGGCCCGCGCAGACCGTTTGCCGGCGTCGTTGAGGACTGCCGTTCAACCCGTGTGGTCAGGTCATCCATGAACCCGTCCTGAGCGGTACGGCGCTTGCCGCCAGTGTATTTTTGTCCGTTCGAAGACACCGGCGGCTAGCGCCGTGCCGCTCACAATGCGGTCAACCAGCAGATCATGCCGATCGGGCGGTCGGCGTTTTCAGCGTTTCCGACAGCGCTTCGCGGATGCGTTCGAACGGTTCTTTGAGATCGGCCGTGTCAGGCACCTGACTCTGACGTTTCTGCACGATCTCCCGGTCGTCGGCGTGGTCGGCGTGGAAGAGCAGCCACTGCATGCCCAGTTTCAGCAGCTCTTCGTCGTCCGCTTTCGGCTTGGCGGCGAACGTTCCCACGGGAATGTCGATCTGCGTACGGAGATCCAGCAGTTCCTGCGTCTCAATCAGCACGAGATGCGGCTTGACGCCGACTTTGTCGACCAGCGTCCGGCCGATGACTTCCGAGAGCATGTAGGGGCGCAGCGTGGGACCATACAGGATCTGTTGCGTGCGGTTGGGTTTCACAGGGGTCGTGCACTGGAACTCCAGCGGCCGGCCAAACCGATTGGTTACGAGCAGGCCGCCGACCACACCCCGTTCGCCATCCTCCACCGCCGCCAGAAATCCCAGCCGAAACTGATCCTGAGCATCCTTGCCCGACATCCGTGTTCCTCAGTCGAGGTCGCTGGTGGGACGATGCGGTCCCCGCACAGTCCGTCGCACGACATCCACCCGACGAAGATCGGCGCGTTGTCCCGGTGACTTGAACCAAGCCGGTTTCAACGGAGCATCTTCCACGGATTTCGACGTGGGAAGTTGCTGATAAGTTGTTGTCTGCGATGGTATTGCGAACAGCGGTGCTCCGGCCGTCACCGTGCCCGGGGATTCGCGATCAGGCCTGTTCGAGCACAAACAGCGCACTGTCCGCCCGGAGATTCGCCGCCCAGGCATTGGGGGATGGGTTGCCGCGGATAACCGGGATTTCGCGGACGATTCGCAGCTTGGTCTCCTCGACCAGATCGCGGAAATCGAGCATCGAGAGAAAATGCAGGTTCGGCGTGTTGTACCAGTCGTACGGCAGCGCGGTGGTCATCGGCGCGCGGCCCTGCAGCAGAATCTGCAGCCGCACCCGCCAATGTCCGAAGTTGGGTACCACCACGAGGATCTTCCGCGCGACCCGCAGCATCTGCAGCAGAAGATCCTGGGGCTTGAGAACCTGCTGCAGCGTCTGACTCAGCACGGCGAAATCGAACGAGGCATCCGGGACTTCACCCAAGCCTTCGTCCAGGTCCGCCTGCAGGACCGGCACCCCCTTGTGAATCGCTTCCACCACCCGGGAATGATCCAGTTCGATGCCCTGAATTGAGCAGTTGCGTTCGTCTCTTAACCGGCAGAGCAATCGACCATCGCCGCAACCCAGATCGAGCACGCGGCTGTTCTGCGTCACCTGTTCGAGAATGAGGCGGTCGATCAGCGCGGCTTCCGGATCGGCGACACAATAACGCTTCGCGGCCATGAATCAGTCTTCCAGAATCACGACGCCGCGGTGCGGAGCGCGTGACGATACGTTTCCGCCAGGAAGGGGACGACGAGTTGTTCCAACTGTTCAATCTCGATCAGGAACGAGTCATGACCGAACACGCTTTCCAGCTCGAGATACGTGACATGCCTTCGAGCCCGCAGGAGTGACGTGACGATCTCCTGGCTCTGCGTCGAGGGAAACAGCCAGTCGGTGTTATACGACGTAATCAGGAACCGCGCCTCGGTCTTCCCGAGTGCGGCTTCCAGCGATCCGTAATGCACGGCGAGATCGAAGTAATCCATCGCCCGCGTCAGGTAGAGATAGCTGTTGGCGTCGAAGCGCTCGATGAACCGTTTCCCCTGATAGTGCAGATAACTTTCAATCTGGAACTCCGTCTCCCGCTGCAGTTCATACGCGAGATGGTCGCCGTGCTGTAACCGCCGGCCGAATTTGCGTTCAATTGACAACTCCGAAAGATAGGTGATGTGGGCCAGCATGCGGGCGAGCGCGAGACCATACCGCGGGCCTTCTTCACCATGCTTGCGCGCGCCGCCGGTCCCGTAGTAGTCGCCGTTGTGAAACTGCGGATCGGCATAGATCGCGCGGCGGCCGACAGCGTTGAAGGCGATTCCCTGAGCCGACAGATTCGCCGCGGCGGCGAGACAGATCGCGGACCGCAACGTTTCGGGATAGCGGGCCGCCCATTTGAGGACCTGCATTCCGCCGAGGCTGCCGCCGATGACCGCCAGCAGCGTCTCGATTCCAAATGACCGCGCGAGTTCCAGATGGACCGCGACCATGTCCCCCACCGTGATGAACGGGAACAGCATCCCGTAGGGCCGTCCGGTCGCAGGATTCACATCGCTCGGGCCGGTGGTGCCCTGACAGCCTCCCAGCACATTCGCGCAGATCACGAAATATTTGCGGGTATCCAGAGCGCGACCCGGGCCGATTAATCCATCCCACCAGCCGAATTTCTTGTCGTCGGCAGAGTGCTTGCCCGCGACGTGGGCATCGCCTGTCAGCGCGTGGCAAACGAAAATTGCGTTGTCGTTGGCCGGTGTCAGCTCGCCGTAGGTTTCATACGCGACCGTAATCGGGCCAAACTTCTCGCCGCTTTCGAGAACGAGCGGCTCCGAGACGAACAGGTCGACAAACTGCGTGCGGACCTGTCCGACGCCCTCGTCACTCGGCTGCCCATTGGCGGATTGAAACTCAGAGGCCATCTCGACGGATCTTCTCGGAACGGGGCACCACGCGGGGGAGCCGTGAGATTCTATCCGAAACAGAGGCCGATCACAGCCAAGCGGTTCACGGTGTGGCCGGGGCTGGACCGTAGGAAAGCCCTGGAGTGGGCGAGCCGTTGTTCCGGGGCTTCGCGAGTACGCTCCAGCCCCGGCCACCCGGTCGCGGTCCGCTATTCGTGGCGGAGGGCTTCGATCGGATCCATGAACGCCGCGGCGCGGGCGGGGTAGATCCCGAAAATAATCCCGATGCCCACGGAGATCCCGAAGGCGATCGGGAGGCTGAACCAGTTGATCTGGGGGTGCATGTCCGTGAACATCTTGCTCAGCGGCGAGTTCTGTGTTCCGCTGTCGAGCACGAAGTTCTCGACGACCCACTGAATCCCCTCGAATGCGATCGGCGTCGACAAGCCGAGTAACACGCCGATCAATCCCCCCGCGCCCGCGAGTACGATCGTTTCGGTGAGGAACTGCTGGACGATATCGCTGCGACGGGCACCGAGTGCGCGACGGATGCCGATCTCGCGCGTACGTTCGGTCACCGTGGCGAGCATGATGTTCATGATGCCGATGCCGCCGACGACGAGGCTGATTGCCGCGATCGAGCCGAGCACGATGTTGAAGATCTGCCGGATCTGATCGGCTTGCCGCAGCAGTTCGAGCGGGACGATCACATCCCAGTCTTTCTTCGCTCCATGCGTGCGAGTCAGCGATTCCTTGATGACTTCCGCTGTCGGCAGGACATCTTTCTGTTCACGGACCTGGATGGTGATCTGGTTGAGTTCCACCTGTTCGGCGGAGAACGAACCGCTGACGGCGGTGACGACGCGGTCGCCGATGCGGGCCTGGAAAGTTTTCAGCGGGATATAGATGTCTTTATTGTAGTCCTGCCCGGACATGCTGCCGCCGATGGCCGCGGACGCCGTGCGTTCTTGCGTAATCCCGACCACTTCATACCGGTACGACTTGATCTGCACGGCTTTGCCGAGCGGGTCATCGTAGGGGAAGAGTTCCGACGCGATCGCCCCGCCGAGAACGCAGACATTGAGCAGGCGGTCTTCGTCGGCGTCGGAGATAAAGCGGCCGCGCTGCAGCGTGAGATGGTTCATGTCCAGGTATTGCGACGTGCAGCCAACTACGCGGGCATTCGGGGCTTTCTGCAGATAGCGGGTTTCGCTGTAAATTTCGCGGATCGGGACCGCACCGACAATCGCAGGCAGGCTGCGCAACAGGCGGTAATCCGACCGTAACAGGCCGTACTGCAAGCCAAAGCTGCGACCGCCGCGGTTGCTCCCTTGCGCTTGCGCGGAATCCGATGGCGGTTTCACCGAGACGACAATGATGTTCGTCGCCCCGAGCGCGAGCACCTGCTGCTGTGCCTGCGCACTGGCCCCTTCGCCGATCGCGAGCATGGCGATCACGGAGAACACGCCGAACACGATCCCCAGCATCGTGAGCCCGGAGCGCAGCTTGTGCAGCATCAGGCTTTTGAGAGCCAGCTTGATCGCGCGGAGAGTGTTGCCGAAGGGAAGCATGGGGGTCAGTGGTCAGTGGAAGAGAGTTACCGCTTGCGGTTTTGCGCCGCGTGCTATTTTCCATCATCCGTGAGGAGCATGCCGTCGCGTTCGATCACGCCGTCTTTCATCACGATCTGCCGTTTTGCCCGGCGGGCCACCGAGGTTTCGTGCGTCACGATGATGATCGTCCGGCCTTCATTGTTGAGGGCCGTCAGCAGGTTCATGATGTCTTTTTCCGTCGCGGAATCGAGGTTGCCGGTCGGTTCGTCCGCGAGGATGATCTCGGGATCATTCACCAGCGCCCGGGCAATCGCCACACGCTGCTGCTGACCGCCGGAGAGCTGAAACGGCCGGTGATCGAGCCGCTCTCCCAAGCCGACCCGCTCCGCGAGATCGGCACAACGCTGCTCATCCGCGGGGCTGATCCGCCGCGCATCACGCCGGTAGAGCATCGGCACCTGAATGTTCTCCAGCACCGTATTCTGCGCGATGAGATTGTACGACTGGAAGATGAAGCCGATGCGGCGATTGCGAATTTCGGAGAGATCGTCATCGCTCATCGTGCCGACGTCGTAGCCCGACAGGATGTAGTTACCGAAGGTCGGGCGATCGAGCGCGCCGAGGATATTCAGCAGCGTGCTCTTGCCGCTGCCGGACGATCCCATAATCGCGACGTAATCGCCCTCGGGAAAGTCAGCGGACACTCCCCGCAGCGCCTTCACGGTGTGCTCGCCGAGGTGGTAATGCTTCTGCAGGTCGATGAGTTGGGCGGCAAGACGCATCGGCGGGGTCATTCAAGGAGGAGAGATTGGCAATTAGAAACTAGGAATTGAAGATTGCAAATTAGAGGGCACCGGCGATGCGGCTTGTTCAATTCGCAATCTTCATTTTCAATTCCTAATTGCCAACTGGTCTTCACGACGAATCAGCCGCCGCTGCCGACGGTGGTTTCAGTCGGGGCGCCGGGCGGACGTCCACCGCCGGGGGGGCGTCCGCCACCTGCGGCCATGCCGGCTTTGAACTCGTCCATCGTCAGCACGCCGTCGGCGTCCTTGTCCATGCCTTCAGCACGCTCGCGGAACCGATCGGACCATTCGTCCTTGGCGAGTTTGCCGTCGCCGTTCTTGTCCATGCGTTCGAACATCGCGAGCGGATTGAAGTTCCCACCACCGGGCGGACGACCTTCTGAACCCACCGGCGGGACGTTGCCAGCCGGAACTTGTGGAGCGACACCGCCGGGAATCACGGGCTTGTCACCGGGGGAAACGGCTGGCGGTGCGTCCCCCGTCGGCTTCGCGTTGGCCTGCTCCTTGACCAGGTCGGCTTCCAGTTCCTTCAATTCCTTCTCGTAGTGCGACCGGGGGTTCATGACTACCTGATCGCCCTCCTTCAAGCCCGATTTGATTTCAATCATCCGTTCGCTGGCTTGACCGATCTCGACTTCGACGCGCTCGACAATCTCGCCGCGGACGACATACGCGAACTGCTTGCCGACCACGGTGAGGATCGCCTGCATCGGGCATTGCACCACGTCGTCGCGCGAGTCGACAAGGATCTCGAGGTTCGCGTTCAAGCCCGGACGCAACCGACTGACCTTTTCCGGATCGTCGACCAGCAGCACGGCGGCTTCGTATTCCTTGATATCACGCATGAAGGAACTACCGGTCGAACTCGGCACCGAGGCGACCGTATCGACGACGCCGTGGAAGTCTTCTTCGTTGAACGCGTCGACTTTCACCTTCACTGTCATGCCGGGGCGGATGAGACTGATCCGCGTTTCATGGATGCGGGCGTTGACCTTCATTTTGCTGAGGTCGGGCAGCGTGACCATCGGCTGGCGTTCCCGCACGCTGGCCCCGGTTTCGATGAGCACCGTATCGCTGGAACGCCCGTCGCGGTTGTTGGCGTAGATCACCTGGCCATCCTGCGGAGCGTAAATCTTGCAGACAGCAATCTGGGCTTTGAGCCGCTCGTGCTTGTCCTGTTCGACTTCCAGGGTGCGTTTGCGGGCCAGCAGGTCGGTCTCTTTCTGCGCGAGCGCGGCCTGACCTTTCAACTCGACACGCTGCAGCTCTCTCGCGAATTCCTTGGCGTTCGCTTCGAGCTCGGTCACCGTCCGGCCGTAAGTGAAATCGTTCAGCACATCGAGCTTGTCCTTCGCGACGGCGAGATTGGTCTTCTCGGTTTCGAAGGTGATGCGTGCCTGTTCGAGATCGTTCTGGGTCTTGTAACCCTTCTTGACCAGCCGCTTGGTGAACTCGAGGGTTTCCTGCGCCTGGGCGGCTTTCTGTTCCTGCAGGCTGACCTGGGCCTGCAGCTCGTTCTTCTGCTGCAGGGCGTCACCTTTGACGAATTTCTTGAGATCGATTTCCGCGAGTTGGAGCTT
>DASRYX010000152.1:0-4757 GCA_035686985.1 Planctomycetaceae bacterium
GTACTTCAGCGGCCGAAGCAGCAATGAAGCCGGCTTTCTGCTGCAGCTCTTTGCGCGGGTCTACGGCACGAACAACGTCAACAACTGCAGTTATTACTGCCATCAGGCCAGTGGCGTCGGGTTGAACAGTTCGCTCGGCACCGGGACGGCGACACTCCAACTGGAAGATGTGGAACACGCCGACTGCATTTTCATCATCGGCGGTAATCCCGCGAGCAATCATCCGCGGTTGATGAGCACGTTGAAGCATATCCGTCGCAAAGGCGGCGAAGTCATCGTGATCAACCCGATCGTCGAGACGGGTCTGGTGAACTTCAGCGTCCCCAGTGATCCGATCAGCCTGTTCTTCGGCACAAAGATCGCCACGCTGTACGTGCAGCCCCATATCGGCGGTGATCTCGCGCTCCTCACGGGGATTGCGAAGCGCGTGCAGGAACTCGGCGCGCATCACGAAGATTTTCTCAATCAGTACTGTGACCATTGGCCCGAACTGTCCGATCGGCTGCTGAAAACGACGTGGAATGAGATCACCACGAAATCCGGCTGCACCTTCGAGCAGATCGATGCCATCGCGCAGCGGTATGCCCGCGCGAAGAACGCCGTCTTCAGCTGGACGATGGGCATCACGCATCACACCTATGGCGTGGAGAACGTCGAAGCTATCTGCAATGTCGCTTTGATGCGCGGCATGGTCGGTCGTCCGAACGCCGGATTGATGCCCATCCGCGGACATTCGAATGTGCAGGGCATCGGCTCGATGGGGGTGACGCCCAAGCTGAAGGACGTCGTGCTTAACCGCCTGCAATCGCACTTCGGTGTGACCCTTCCGACCGCGGCGGGGCTCGACACGATGTCGTGCATGGAGGGCGCGGTCAGCGGGAAACTCAAGGTCGGCTTCTGTCTCGGTGGAAACCTCTACGGTTCGAACCCCGATGCGACCTATGCGGAACAGTCGCTGCGCAACCTTGATCAGATCGTGTACCTCAACACGACGCTCAACACGGGACATGCCTACGGGCTCGCGCGGGAAACGATCATCCTGCCGGTCCTCGCGCGAGATGAAGAGCCGCAGCCAACAACGCAGGAATCGATGTTCAACTACGTGCGGATGAGCGACGGTGGTCCCGCACGACATGTTGGCCCGAAAAGTGAAATCGAAGTCATCGCCACAATTGCCCGCGGGGTGATGGGCGACCGCACGCCGATCGACTGGGCATCCATGCAGAACACGAGCAAGATCCGCGACGCGATTTCGCAGATCGTGCCGGGATTCGAAGAAATCGCCGCCATCGACCGCACGAAGCACGAATTCCAGATTGTCGGCCGCACGTTTCACACCCCGAAGTTCCCCACGGCGAACGGGAAGGCCCAGCTGCGGCTGCACAACCTGCCCGAACTGTCGGGCGAACCGGATGAGCTGCGGCTCATGACGATCCGTAGCGAAGGGCAATTCAACACGGTGGTCTACGAGGACTACGATCTCTACCGCGGCATCGATCGGCGGGACGTGATTCTGATGCATGACGAGGACCTGCGGCGTCTCGGGCTGACCGACGGCCAGGCGGTGGTGGTGAGCAGTACCACCGGCGAGATGCGCGGCGTGCTCGCGACGCGCTTCGACAAGATCCGCCCCGGCAACGTCGCGATGTATTACCCCGAGTGCAACATCCTCGTCCCGCGCACCAGCGACCCACGCAGCCGCACCCCCGCCTTCAAAATGATCCCCGTGCGAGTGACCGCGATGGTAGAATCGAAATTGCCCGTCGTTTCGCCACTGATGACGGTGCAAGTGTGAGCGTCCCTCGCGAGGCTGTGATGTCGCCTGCCGCATCTTCTACCGTTCACCCTGAGCCGATCGTGACGGACCTGCCCGTCTGGCGGTTCACCGTGGACCAGTATCGACGGATGTCAGAAAGTGGCACGCTCACCGATGACGATGCCGTCGAATTGCTCGAAGGGTTGGTGGTCCCGAAGATGCCCAAAAACCCACCGCATATCCTCGTGTGCAAGTTATTGAGGCGGTATCTGGAGCGGCTGTTGGGCGAAGGTTGGCATGTCGCGACGCAAGATCCCGTGGCGACGGATGACAGCGAACCGGAACCTGATCTGTCGGTGCTCCGTGGCAACGAAGAGGACTACGCCGATCGCTTGCCAACGCGCGATGACTGCCCGCTCGTGATCGAAGTCGCCGATACGACATTGAGTCGCGACCGCGGCATCAAGCGACGAATCTATGCCCGCGCGGGCATTTCGCAATACTGGATTGTCAGCGTCGCTGACCAGGCCGTGGAAGTCTTCACGGAGCCGACCGGGGCGATGGATCTTCCTGCGTATGGTCACGCTGCACGATATGTCACGGGCGAAGCCGTTCCCCTGATCCTCAACGGTTCTCAGTTTGGTGAGATCACCATCAACAGCATCTTCCCGACGCGAGACGCAACGTAAACCGCCATCAAGGAACGATCGATGAACCCGTTTCTTGAAGAGCATGTGGAATTGACGCGGCGGCGGTTTGTGCAGGCGGGACTGGCCAGCGCGGCGGCGCTGTCGCTCGTATCCGCAACGACCTCGGCAGACGAAACGCCGAAGCCGGTCAAGATCGAGAAGGCCGGTGCGTTCCCTGAACCGTACTTCACGCCGCCGATACACTTTCGCGATGTCTCGCGCGGCAAGCCGGTGCCGCATTCACTGCCCGCGGAGAAACAAGCCGCCGTTGGTCTCACGAGAGACACCTGGCAGCTGGAAGTGCTCGCCGATCCGGCGTCTCCCGCGAAGCTCGGGAAGGAACTGAAGCGGGAGTCCGGGACCGCGCTCGACTTCGCAAGCTTGATGAAGCTGGCAGAAACGAAGTCGGTGCGCTTTCCCAAAGTGATGACCTGCCTGAATCTGGGTTGTCCGTTGGGAATGGGGCTCTGGGAAGGCGTGCCCCTGCGGGAGGTTATCGCTCTCACGCAGCCGCGCGAGAACCTCCGCCGGGTGTTCTACCACGGCTATCACAACGACGATCCGAAGCAACTCTTCCGGAGCTCACTGCCGATCGGGCGCGTGCTGGAAGATCTGCACCTGCCGCCCGTGATTCTGTGCTACAAACTGAACGGCGAATGGTTGGACGCCGAGCGCGGCGGCCCGGTGCGGATCGTGGTTCCCGAAGCGTATGGATTCAAATCCATCAAATGGCTGACGCAGGTGTTTCTCACGAATCTGCCCACGGCGAACGACACGTACGCCGAGCAGAACAACGATGTCGACAGTCCCCTGAAAACGTTCGCCGCTTCGTTGTCGGTCCCGCGCGAAGTGAAAGCCGGAGAGGCGATTCCGGTTTCGGGCTATGCCCAGGTCGGAGTTGCGGGACTCTCCAAAGTGCAGGTGTGGGCGGTCGCGAAAGACCAGGATCAATACGACCACGATCCGTATTACACCACCGCGCCGTGGCGCGATGCGGAGATCCTTCCAGCGTCGACGACGTGGAGCGGCTTGCCTGACGGAAAGATCCCCGCGGACACCTGGGGCTTTCAGGCCGATGGCACACCGAAGTCGTGGCCACTCTTATTGACCAATGCGCACTGGGCCGCAGTGATCCCCGCACTGCCGCCGGGGGACTACACGTTCCGCTGCCGTAGCGTGGATGCCTACGGTCACGCGCAACCTCTGCCGCGTCCCTTTCGTAAATCGGGACACGCCGCGATCGAGTCGGTCGACTTCAAAGTCATTGCCTGAGGCCGTCAGTCGCGGTACCGAGCACGCGGTAAACTTCTTCCGGCGTTGTCCATCCGGCGGTGATCGCGTCCGCGGCGCGGGTTTCGAGCGGGATCATGCCCCCAGCGACCGCGGCGGCTTGCCATTCGGTCAGATTCGCGGACCACGCCGGACCGGAGCGCACCGCCGTCGGGGATAACAGCTCCGCGATCACCCGTCGACCGCGATAACCCGTATGCCAGCAGAGTTCGCAACCGGCCGGAGCCGCGCAGTCACACCGCTGTCGCAACAGCCGCTGACACAGAATCCCCCGCAGTCCCGCCCGCAAGAGATAGGGCTCAACCCCCAAATCGACCAGCCGAACCAGCGCTTCCGCCGCGCTGCCGGCGTGAAATGTCGTCAGCACGAGGTGACCGGCGAGTCCGGCTTGAAACGAAGTCGCGGCGGTCTCGCGATCGCGAATTTCACCGACGAAGATCACGTCTGGATCCTGTCGCAGCAGCGACCGCAGCCCGAGCGGATAGGTGAACTCGGCCGGGCGATGGACCTGCGTCTGCGCCACTCCAGTGAGTTCGGCTTCGATCGGGTCTTCCAGGGTGACGAGACTGCGAGCGCCGTTCGAGGCTCGCTGCATTTCACGGAGGCAGGCATACGCCGTCGTCGTTTTGCCACTTCCCGCCGGACCGGAGACCACGAACACGCCCGCAGTTTCCTGCAGGAGGTGACGCAGGGATCCCGCGAGATCGGCCGGCAGCGCCAAGTCTTCGAGCAGCCGATATTGCCCCGAAGCGACGAACAGGCGGACAACCGCCTTCTCACCGTGCAGCGTGGGAAAGGTGCTCAACCGCATCTCGACGCCGGGCGTTGCCGTCTGCAGACGGCCTTCCTGTGGCAACTCGGTTCGGTAGGTAAGCAGCTGCGCGAGGACTTTCATCCGGGCGATGACGTTCGCCGCCCAGGCTTTGGGCCAGACCGTCAACGCGGACAACACGCCGTCGAGCCGCCAGGAAATCTCCAATCCGTCGGCGGATGGCCGCAGATGGATGTCACTCGCATGGGCG
>DASRYX010000153.1:0-4235 GCA_035686985.1 Planctomycetaceae bacterium
ACCCACTCGTCCTTCAGGTCGGGGTGTTTCCCGGGGATGGCAGCCAGCACGTTGGCCCACTGATTGCCAAACGGTTGCCGGTGCTCTTTCTGACCGGGAGGTGGCGAGAGACGGCGTTGCCGCAATTCGCTGACGAGATACGCAGCCGCCGCTTGTCCGCCGCGCGATCCCGCCGCCCGGCCTTCCAGAGCATCGGAGGCCAGGAAGCGGCAGTGCCGGTCCAGACTCGCAGCATCGATCTGACGAAGACGTTCTTCAAACCGTGATGCCGGCACGTCGCGATTCAGCGGCGGGTCATCGGCCCGTGCGATCGCTACAACCAGCACGAACGGCAGCAGTCGAAGAATCACGCTGGTGGCTGTGCGGTTCGTCTTGAACCCCCGGCGGCAGGTAACCGAGTCAGAACGAGATTCCCGGCGGAAAGCAGGTTGCACCACGGTTCCAATGACCTGCGGATGAGTTAGGACGGACAACGGTTTCGAGTTGCAGGGTTCATGCCAAGCGGCCGGCAAATGCCCTTGTGCCTCCCCGGCGGCTGTGACACACTTTTGATCGTAGACGTAGCGGATCATCGCCCCGTCGCAAGGAAACTGCCTCATGCATCGCGCCGGATGGTTGTTGCTGTTTGTTTCGGCAATCGGTGGGTGGAATAGCGCGGCAAATGCGCAGGGTGTGGTGCTCCGCCTGCCGGAAGATGGAACCTGGGTCCGGTATGAAGGAACGTTCGGCCAGACGGAAATTCGTCCGAACACCGCGACGGGCAAACTCGAAATTCCGCCGTGGCTTGAGCACGTTACCATAAAATCGGTGGGAACCGAAGACGCGGAATTCCAGGGAGAAACAGTCAAGTGCCGCTGGATCGAGATCAAGATCGAGCGCGGCCGTGAAGCCGACGGGAAGATTGACACGGGTACCACGGGCCTTGAGATTTACAAAGTCCTCGTCCCTGAACCGGCCGTGACCGCTGACCCGAAATCTGCCGATGGTGTGCCGGCGAGCTTCAGCCCCGTCGTGAAAGGATTCCGCCAGATCGGCAAGGGCGAGCCACGGAAGCTGGAAGTCGGCGCGATGAAGCTGTACCCGCTCGCCGTGGTTCTGGGCTACTGCCGGGACTTTACCGTCACCGAACAGGGCGTGGATCCGGAGATCGGCATCGCGGATGTCAAAGCGGATGTCCTCGCGGGAACAACCGTGATCGAACGGCCCAGCAGCAAGACGGAACTCGAATCGAAGGTGTGGACCAGCCCGCAGGTCCCGTTCGGTGTCGCCGCGTGGACGGCGAAGATCACGCGGTCCATCAAGGATGATCAGGAAGCCCGGGACGACTTCAAGCCGCTGACCGAAATCACGGTCGCGATGAAGGCCCGTGAGTCCGGCACCAACGCGCAGAGCGAAGTGAATCCCTGATCGGTCCGATGGCCGCGTTTACGCAAAGAAGTGCGGCAGCGTGAGCATCGCCCGGAAGATCGGACGCACGGTGTCGCTCTCCACTGCCGAGCGCTGAATGGCGAACGGATCAAGCTGCAGTTGCGAAGCCACGCCGCCGACATAGGTGAAAGCCCAGCGATAACCGTGCTTGGCGAGCGCATCGCGCGTTGCCTGGTTGAAGCTGGTGTGCCCGCCGACAGGATAGCTGAACGCATCGACCGGCTGCTTGAGCTCCTGCATCAGGCGACGACGGCATTCGCCGATCTCAAAGTCCTGCGCTTCAGGCGTGAGGTTGGCCAGAATCGGATGGTTGACGGTGTGTCCGCCGAAGAACATCCGCGACTGGCTCATCTCGCGGATCATGGGCCACGTCATCCAGAGTTCATGACCGATGTGCGCCGGCGCACGGCCCGTTTCCAGCTTCTCGGCCAGCACTTCAATGAATTCATCCGTGCTGCTGCCTTCAAGCATCTTGTAGGCGTTCAGAACGCGGCGGATGGCGCGCTCGCGGTCCGGCTCGTCGAACGGCACCGGCCCTCCGGTCCACGGATTCTGCGGCAGATGCGGCAATCGGCAACTGCGCACCATCCACGCCATTTCGTCCCACCACGGGATCTTGGGAACGTCGAGAAATCCCGTCGTGATGAAGAACGTCGCGGAAGCACGATGCGACTTTAGAACGGGAAACGCTTCGGTGTAGTTATCGAGGTACCCATCATCGAACGTGATCATGACCGACCGACCACGCCGATCGTGCAGCGCCGTCTCCAATTCATCGAGACCGATGATGTCGAAGTCACGAACGATCGTGCGGATCTGCTGATCGAATTCCTCGGTCGTCGCGCTCCACAAGTTGCGGTCGAGCATCGAGTGCCGCGCTTCGCCGATCCGGTGGTAGTTGAGGATCAGCACGCCGCGCCAACTCGGCGTCAGTCGCAGCAATGTGCCGCAACCGGACCGGTCGAGAGCGTGGGCGAGCATCAATTTGCGGGACATCGGCAGAACTTCTCTCAGGACGAAAACGGCAACGTGCTGCTGAGTTTGACTTCCACACGGGCGGTGACGATTCCTAACCGTGAAGTGGGCATACCTTTCGTGGATGCAAGGCGCTGGCATTGCGAAGGAGAATAACCGTCCTAGGGAACTTTACCTCATATGTTGTGAAAGGAAGGATCAAATCAACCAGGTTGACTTTGATCACCGTCTAGCGACATTCGAGGGCAATGTCCTACCGGATTTGCCGGTTCTGCTAGCCGGAGCGACGCCTTTGTTCAGCAGGTGACATTCCGCGAACGCGCGAGATTTAACGATGATTCCACGAATGACGGGGCGGATGGGTAATTGGCAAGCCACCCTGACGTGAGTAGGATCGACGGTCAGGATTCACATGGCCAGAAGCGTGAAGGACCACTCATGGAAGCGCAGCCCCTACTCTCTCCCCTGCTCGACTGGTTAATCGTCCTCTTAAGCGTGGGACTTCCCGGCGGTGGTGGCGGGACCCATGATCCGCAACTCCTGCGGATGGTTCCGCCCGACGCTGTCGTCGCTCTGGAATGGGGCGCTCAATCTCCGGACGCGATGCCCGCGGACCACTTCCAAACCTGGCTGGCAGACCCGGAGATCCGGCGGGCGACGGCGGGTCTTTCGCAGCTCCGTGAGCAACTCCGCCCGTACTCGTCACCGACCCACGATGCGTCGTTGATCGGGCTGCGCGATCGCTGGCCGGCGGTCGCCGAACGCCTGTGGCGTTATCCGGGATGCTTTTACGTCGCGTGGGAACCGGATGTCGGCGGCAAGCTGATTCCCCGTGCGGCGATCGTCCTCAACGTGGGACGACGAACCGAAGAGGCGCGGCAGGAACTCCTCACTGTTCTGCCCACGTGGATGCTCGCTGAAAAGGGCCAATCGCTGATTCCCAATGCGCTCTGGCGTTTCCGGCAGGTTGGCGACCATTTCATCTGGTCGCTGGGCTCGGAATCAGCGGACCGCGTCACGGCCGCGTTGCAGCAACCGGCAAACACTCCGGCAGCGAATCCGGCGTTGGTCGCTGCAGTGGAACAGTGGGATGTCCCGCGTCCCGGGCATCGTTTGTGGATCAACCTTCCGATCGATGAATGGCGGCAACGCAATCCGGCGCTGTGGGAGCGGACACCGTTGACAGCGGTCGCGGAACTCGTGCCGAGCTGGCGGTCGCTCTCGATTCTTGGCAGCGATGAACATGGACTCACGAGCCGAACGGTCTGGCTCTCGTCACCAGCCCGTCCCGTCGCCACGTGGTTTGTTCCGCTGACCAACGACCCGTTGCGCTCCATTCCCCGCGATGCCCACTATGCGGCGAGCGTCGGCCTCGCGACATCGGAGATCGCCCGCTGGTTCTCTCTCGCCGCGTCGCATGTGCCGAAACTTTCGCCGACGGCCGCGGAAGATCTGCAACAACGGGTTGAGGCGGAACTTGGTCTTAGCCTGAGCGACGATGTACTGGCCGCGTTCGGGAACACATGGACGATTTACAGCGCGCCATCGACCGGCGGCGCACTTGGTGTCTCACCGATCATCTGTCTGGATATTCGCGACCGGGGTCGCGCGGAAGCCGTGTTCGCTAAAGCGATGGACTGGTTGCAGCGACGGATTGCCGCTTCGAACTCCAGCTCGGTGAGCCTGCAGCAGGAGCCCTTCCTCGATCGATCGATCACGACCCTCAGCGGCTGGACTCCTGGCGGATTGGCGTTGTCGCCCAGTTTCTGCCTCACCGATAAGCATCTATTGATTGCGATCCAGCCGCAAACCTTGCGAGCGCATCTCCGCTT
>DASRYX010000154.1:0-4895 GCA_035686985.1 Planctomycetaceae bacterium
GGCGAGCGCAAACGACATCGCGGGAACCGACCACCAGCTGCGCGGCGCATTTGTCGTCAGCGTTTGAAAGACGGTGGCGATCAATCCGAAGGCGATGAGAAACGGTCCTAACCGCCCGGAGGAAGTTGCGTCCATCAGTAACCCACCCAGGACCGCCCACAATACAACAGAGCGACGTGATGTGTTCGCGGCGAGGGTGACCGCCAGGGCCATCGCCGAAGGCGTGAACTCCGCTGCTGGAAAGGCGAGCTCGATCACCGCCGCGGCATACAGCACCGCCAGCAGCCCCACAGTCCGAACGGCGAACGGCATCGTTTCCATGACGCGGGTTCCTTCAATTCGCCCACACGCGCGCGGGATTGAGTGCGGCACGCAGCACCTGCACCGTTCCCAGGGAACTCGGTGCCGGCGCGGGTTGAATCGTAATGGTCCAAGCGCGACCGTCAGCGTCGAGTTCGGCGGCGGTCACCGTGCCGTAGACCAGCGGCGCGGACAGGATGCCGTCGCGCTCGGCAGTGTAAACAAGGTCGCCGGGACGCACGGTTTCTTCGGCGGCAATGCTTTCCAACTGGCAACCCTCTCCGGTGCCGCGAATCAACCCCTGGGCTCCCCACGCCGGGCCTTGTTCCGTCTGGCGGACAAGTTGTGCCCGGCCGCGAAAATCGGTGTCGGTGATCGGAATAAACGTGCTGGTCCAGCGACCGACCGTTTCAATTTTTCCGAGCACCGTGCGACCGGTGAGCAGCGTATCTTCGGGTGACAACTGCTGCGACTGACCGAGATCGATCAGTGGCCGTCGACTCGCGAGAACCAGGGCACTTTCACGCATCCCCTTCTTCCAGCCGCCGTCGATAACACGCCCCTCACGCCACGCTTTGGAAAGCGTTTCGCCCAATACGGCGGCATCAATCAGCGCGGGAGTAAACAATCGAGGCGTCGCCTCATCGCTGCTTTGCGACTCGATCGCCGTGGCCGCGGCTTCGTTCGCGTTCGCCAGTTGGGCGGTCAGACGCTGGACGCGTTCCTGCTGCTGTTGCTGCGTGTGTTGCAGTTCTCGCAGTTGTGTGTCCAGCTTCGCCAGCTGCGCCTCTTGGTGCGAACGTTGCCAGTCTTGCCAGTGATGCTGTCCCAACTGAACGAGCAACAGTCCCGGACGCAGCCCGTCCAGCGTGACTCCCCGAAAGCGGGCCACGGCCGAAGCCGGCGCGAACCACAGCGCGCATCCGGCCAGCACCACCCAGACGGCGGTAAAACTGGCAGAGCGTCGGGTCGGGGTGGAGTTGGTCATGCAAACTCAACAGACTCAGCGATGGCAACCGTGGGATGTCACGCGGCGACATCACTTTCGAAGCTGTCACGCCAGCGGTCGAGGTGTTCGGTACAGATCATCGCGCCGCGGATGACCGTTCGCTGCGGATCGCTGGCGACACGCACGGGAATCCCGAGACGCTCTTGAAACAGCACGTCGAGCCCCGGTAGCAACGCACCGCCACCACACAGCACGAGCCCCGTATCGGCGAGGTCGGCAATGAGTTCCGGCGGACAATGTTCGATTACACTCTGGATGCCGCGCAGCACGACTTCGAGCGGTTCGGACAACGCCGCGCGAACTTCTTCGCTCGTAATGATCGCCTTTCGCGGGACACCGCTGACGAGATCGAGACCGCGGACTTCCGCCGTGAGTTCGTGATCGCGCGGAGCCGCACAACCGACCTGCAACTTCAGTTGCTCAGCGGTCTGCAGTCCGATCCGCAATGCGAGTCGACGGCGGACATATTCGACAATGGCTTCATCAAACTCGTCCCCGGCGAGCCGCAACGATTTTGTCGCGACGATCTGTCCGAGACTGATGACGGCGATTTCTGTCGTCCCGCCGCCGACCGAACAGACCATGCTCGCGAGCGGCTCGGCGATCGGTAACCCGGCTCCAATCGCCGCGGCTTTTGTCTTCGGCAGGAGAAACACTCGGCCCACGCCGGCCCGCTCGGTGCTGTTGAGCAGCGCGCGACGTTCGACCGGCGTAATGCCGCCGGGAACGGGCATCACGATACGAGGCCGAAAACCGGGCGACGACGGACGGCACTTGCGCAGGAAGTACCGCAGCATCGCCTCGCAGAGTTCGAAGTCGGTGATCACGCCGTCCTGAATCGGGCGGATCGCGGTGATCGCGTCGGGCGTGCGGCCGAGCATCTGCCGGGCGAGTTTCCCGACGGCTGTTCCTTGGCCAAGAACCCGGCGGCTTCCCTTTTGAAGCGCGACCACCGAAGGTTCATCCAAGACGACACCCTGTCCCGGCAGCCCCACCAGCGTGTTGGCGGTGCCCAGGTCAATCGCAAGGTCAGGACAAAACCAGTGTCGCAGCCGGTGAAACATCCGTGTAACCGGTCCGTGCGCAACGAACTCTATCTTGGAGTGGCGGGGGCGCACCACGTCTTCATGGAAACCCCCGGGCCAGCATTTCGGGGGCTTCCGCTGCGCGGTGCGCCCCCGCCACCCTGTTTAATCCCCGTTGCGGACCGGAGTTGTATCGCAGCGGGAGAAACCGGGCAAGACGCGATCGGCAGAACTTGCCGATGGAGAAAAAGAGACCCACGGTTAGGAAACCGTGGGCTTCCGAGGTCAGATCACAAATGCTCTAGGCGCGGCGGGCCATTTCGCAGCTGACGCCGCCCGCGGCGGGGAGGTACGCGCTGCGGACGTAGTCCATCACCATGCGATCGGAGTTGAACCGCCAGCCGAGCGTGCGGACCGATCGCTTCATGCGTTTGATCCAAGCCTGTGGCAAATCGTCGTTGTCGCGATCGTAGTACAGCGGGATCACCTCGTTCAGCAGCGTCTTCATCAGGTCCTTGGCATCACGCTCGTCGAGAATGTCCTGATTACTGTGACAGGTCCCGTTGCCGATCCCGAAGCCGTTCTGACCGTCAAACGCCTCAGCCCACCAGCCGTCGAGGATGGAGCAGTTCAGCCCGCCGTTGAGCACGACTTTCTGCCCGCTGGTTCCGGAGGCTTCGAGCGGTCGCCGGGGATTGTTCAGCCAGACATCGACACCCTGCACGAGATGCCGGGCAAGGTTGATGTCGTAGTCTTCCAGGAGCACGACTTTGCCTTTGAACGCCGGCTCCTGCGTCAGGTGATAGATGCGCTGCAGAATGCTTTTGCCGCCGTTGTCCGCAGGGTGCGATTTCCCGGCGAAGATGAACTGCACCGGACGTTTCGAGTCGGCGATGATCTGCCGGAACATCTCGATGTCCCGCAGCACCAGGTCCGCCCGCTTGTACGGCGCAAACCGCCGGGCAAACCCGATGGTCAGCACTTCCGGATCGAGCAGATTCTGGATCTCGTTGATTTCGCGGGCGGGGAATTTGAGCCGCTCCGCCCGCGCAGTTCCTTTTCGCCGCGCGAAGGCGATCAGCCCGTTCTTCAGCGCCTGGTGCGTTTCCCACAATTCACCGGGGGTGACATTTTCGAAGGGTGCCCACGTGTTGGGATCGGCAGTGCGGCGCCACCAGCCTTCTTTCAAGCTGCGGTCATACAACGTCCGCATCTGCGGCGCGAGCCAGCTTCCTACGTGCACACCGTTGGTGATATGTCCGATCGGCACGTCTTCTTCGCTGCGCCACGGCCACAGGCTGGACCACATCCGCCGGCTGACCACGCCGTGCAGATTGGACACGCCGTTCGCACGGCGGCTGCATTTGAACGCGATCACCGTCATGCAGAACGGTTCGCTATGATTGTTGGGATCAACGCGTCCCAATCCCATCAGCCCTTGCGTGCCAATGCCGAGTTGGTCGCCCATCGGCCCGAGGTACTCGTCGATGAGGTTCCAGTCGAAACGATCGTGACCGGCGGGAACCGGCGTGTGCGTCGTGAAGCAGCACATCGACGCCACTTCCCGCAGGGCGTCATCGAAGGACAAATTGTCGGTCGCCATCCGCATGCGGATGAACTCGAGCGGTGCGAACGCCGAGTGCCCTTCATTCATATGAATGACGTGCGGCTGGTATCCGAGAGCCGTAAGCACCCGCGCGCCGCCGATGCCGAGCACGATTTCCTGGCGGATACGGGTCAGCTGATCGCCGCCGTACAGCCGCGCGGTCAGCTTGCGGTCTTCGGGATTGTTCTGCTCGATATTTACATCGAGCAGATACAGCTTCACGCGGCCGACATCGACCTGCCACGCCTGCGCGTAGATGGGATCGTGGCGGGTCTCAACTTTGACGATCAGCGGCTCACCGTCGGGCGTGGTCGCCTTGCGGATATAAATCGATTCCGGGACGTGAACGCCGAGCTTGTTCGGCGCGGACTTTCCGGGCACGGTCGCCAATCGAATGGGCAACTGCGTGTTCTTGACGTGTGAATAGACTTCCTGCTGCCAGCCGTTTTCGTCAATCAGCTGCGAAAAATAGCCTTCGTGATAAAACAGCCCGATGGCCACGAGCGGAACGCCCAGATCGGAGGCACTTTTCAGGTGATCGCCGGCGAGAACCCCGAGGCCGCCCGAGTAATTCGGCACCGATTCGTGAATCCCGAACTCGGCGGAGAAGTAGGCGACCGGCTTGTGACACAGGACCCCGGCGTGCGTCGCACCCCACGTCGTCGACGTGTCTTCCATGTATTCCTGCCAGCGGCGGAAGGCCCAGTTCACGCGGGAGTGCAGTACGGCTTCGCGGCCGCGGTTCTCCAGCTGTTCGGGGGAATATTCGCCCAGCAGCAGCACCGGGTTCTGGTCGAGCTGGTGCCAGCGGACCGGGTTCAAGTCGCGGAAGATCGAGACCACATCGGGATGCCAGCTCCACCACAGGTTGCGGGCCAGCGCGTAGAGTTTTTCGCCAAAGGAAAGTTGCGTGGGAACAGCGGCAGCCATGCGGTGATTCTCGGAGCCTCCGGAC
>DASRYX010000155.1:0-9743 GCA_035686985.1 Planctomycetaceae bacterium
CGGTCGCCGGGAGCCATCAATTCCTTGTCGGCGTTGATGCCCATGCAGTGGTAGACCGTCGTGAAGAGGTTTTCCGGACCGACCGGGTTTTCTTCCGGCTCCGACGCAGTGGCATTGGAAGAGCCGTAGATCATTCCGCCCTTAACGCCGCCACCGGCGAGGACGACGCTGAAGACCTTCGGGTAGTGATCGCGTCCGGAGTTGCCGTTGATCTTCGGCGTGCGGCCGAATTCCGACGACACCATGACCAGTGTTTCTTTGAGCAGGCCGGTCCGCTCAAGGTCGCGGATCAGCGTCGAGAAGCCCTGATCAAACGCGGGCATCTGCTGCTTGAAGCCGGCGACGATGTTGTTGTGCATGTCCCAGCCGCCGTAGGTCAGGTTGACCAGCCGGACACCGGCCTGCACGAGCCGGCGGGCCAGCAGCATACGGGCCCCGGCCGTGTTGCGACCGTATTCATCGCGAACGGCATCGGATTCCTTCGAAAGATCGAACGCCAGGCGAGCTTCCGGCGAGCTGATCAGGCTGTAGGCCCGATCGTAGAACGTGTCCATCGCCTTCAGATCGTCCGACTTTTCCTTCTTCTGGAAGTACGCATTCACGGCTTCCAGAGCGGTTCGGCGGGTCGCGAACCGGGATTCGTCCACACCGTTCGGCAGGTCGAGATCGCGCACCTTGTAGCCGTTGTTAGCTGGGTCGCTGCCGAGGCTGAACGGAGCAAATGCGGAACTGAGGTAACCGCTGCCGGCGTATTCGTTCGCCATATTCGGCACAGCGACATACGGCGGGAGATTGTTCCGCGGTCCGAATTCGTGACTGATCACCGAGCCGATGCTCGGGAACATGAGCGCCGGGCTGGGACGATAGCCCGTGTACATGTTGTGGGTGCCGCGTTCATGGGCGGCTTCTCCGTGGGTCATCGAGCGGATGACGCACAGTTTGTCGGCGACGTCCGCGGTCTTGACGAGCGTTTCACCGAAGAGTTCGCCGGAGATCTTGGTTGCGCACTGCTTCATTTCGCCGCGATATTCAATTGGCGCGAAGGGCTTCGGATCGAACGATTCCTGGTGGGCCATCCCGCCCGGCAGATAGATATGGATGATCGACTTCGCGGTGCCTTCGAAATTCTTGTAGTTCTTCAGGTCGGCGTGGGCCGATTGCGAACGCAGCAGTGTCGGCAGGGTGAGCCCGAAACCCGCGCCGGCGAGCATGCCGACGGACAGAAAACCGCGACGATTCAGCCGCTCGAAATGAGCGGGATTGCACGAGGTCGACATCGTCATGACTCCAGGCAGGTGTGGTGAGGGATACACCCTCGGTGGGAAAACACGAATCCAGCGGCGGTCCCAGCCGTCTTGATCCAGCCGTTCGGCCCTGAACGGCACATGTCATCGGGTTTGTCTGGTCTCGGCGAGTCGTGTCTGCGGAGCGTGTCGCAGGCGGCTCAACAATCTGTGGGGCGGTCAGGCGAGTCAGTTCGGCGGGATCGCCTTCAGTGAACCTGTCGATCAGGAAAAAGATTCTTCCCGAAAAACAAAAATTCACTGCTGGCCATTACGTTATCGGTCTCATATCGACAAAGTCAAGCGCATTCACGGTCTGATCGAAAGTCTTTCGCGAAGGTTGTTTAGACAACTTTCAAGCAGGTGGCCGAAATTGCCGCCAATGTAATAAAATGCCCCCCCAGAGAAGCGAACAGCCCGACCAAAATCGATCGGGCTGTTCACACAAGTCTTGTCACAGAAACTGGTTGACTCAGAATTCGCCGAGCACCTCACCACCGGCTCGGGTCGCCATGCCGCGGAAGACGCCGAGGTCGATACTCTGCGTGACGAACTTCACGCGTCCGTCACCCATTAAGAGGTGCACCCCGCCGGTGTGCCAGCTGCTGTAATCGTCAATGTGCAGCGACGGATGATTGGGCGTGTGATCCGAGACCCCGATGAACCGGGCGTGCGCCTCTTCGCCCCCCGCAACCATGCCGATCCAGGTGCTGTGCCAAGCGGGACCGGCCGCCAGCACCGGGGCCGAGGTATCCGTGCGGTGTTCGCCGACCATCACGGTGTTGCTGGTTCCGTCGGTCAGGTCACGAATCTTCGTGTTTCCGTTGTGATAGAACATGCCGTTGCCCCGGCATTGAGCATTCGGAAACGGCGGCGATACGCAGAGATCTTCCGGTCCTTCCGTGCCGAAACTGGCGACGTAATTCGCCGTGGGCAACGTTGCCAGAATGTTGCTCGGGTTCGCTTCTTCGCCGAGCTTCCAGAAATCGGGCGACGGATCCGACGGACAGCGGAAGACGGACAGCGCCTGGTTCAACGCGGTCGCGTTCGCCACCGGATCAAAGCACGACACATTGAAATTGAGCCGGTTGTAGAGCGGTGCCTGATCCATGTACGGAAGCGTGTGAGCCGCCCAGCCCCATCCCGACGGGCCTTCGATATCGTGCGTGCCCGCCGAAGTGCCAATCCAGCCGGGCGGGAACGCGCCGTGGGAATCGTGGTAGTTGTGAAGCGCGAGACCGATCTGCTTGAGATGATTCTGACATTGTGAACGCCGGGCGGCTTCTCGCGCCTGCTGCACCGCGGGCAACAGCAGTGCGATAAGAATCGCGATAATCGCAATCACCACCAGGAGTTCGATCAGCGTGAACCCTCGCGGACGGCTTGAACGAAGCATCGGGAAGCACCTTTCAGCGCAAGGGCGAAAAACACGACGACGATGGCGATGAGGATGTTATGTAAATCGTCGTTCCGAGCGATTCTACGCATATCGCAATTGAATTGCAAAAACGATTTCGATCGAAAACCAAAGTTTTCACAATTCGATCGCACCAAATTTTTAGAGCCAGCAATCAGGCTGCCAAGCAAAAAAATTCCCAGAACCCGTTGACTTGTCAAGGAAGTGCATTACAGTAGTGATGCACTGTGACACACTTGGCGAACTGGCCATGAACTCCCCCGCGATTCAATTCGAGATTCACCCGTCCTCGGGCGTGCCGATTTACCGGCAGCTCATGGACCAGTTGCGGGCGCTCATTGCCAGCGGGCGGCTGCAACCCGGCGATCTCGTCCCCAGCGTGCGGCAACTCGGCGACGCCCTGTCGGTCAACATGATGACCGTCTCCAAGGCGTATGCAAAACTCGAGGCCGAAGGCGTTCTCGAGCGCGACCGGGGTGTCGGCATGCGAGTGAAAGTCACCGCCGCCACCGGCAGTGTCGCGGACCGGCAGCGCGAACTCGTTCCGTTCGCCGAACAACTCGTCACCCGCGGCTGGCAGCTGCAGCTGAGCAACGAACAAGTGCTGGAAGTCGTGCACGAGGCCCAGAAGAAGAAGTAGCAGTCGGTCGTTGGTTGTTGGTCGGAACTCATCAATCTTCAGCCGACCAACAACCGACGATCGACGACCAACCCTGCAATAACGGACCAATCCATGACCACCATCATCGAAGCGAACGCGGTCCGCAAACGGTTTGGACGAAATGAAGTCCTGCGGGGGACCACGCTGGCCATCCCGCGCGGAGCGATCGTCGGACTCGTCGGCACCAACGGCGCGGGCAAATCCACGCTGATCAAGTGCCTGCTCGGGTTACTGCGGCCTGATTCCGGGACGGTCCAGCTTTTCGGCGAAGATTCATGGACACTGAGCGCCGAAAGCAAGGGCCGACTGGGCTATGTGCCGCAGATCGTGCAGCTCTATCCGTGGATGAAGGTCGATCAGGTGGTGCGCTATGTCGCCGCGTTTTATCCCCACTGGGATGGCGCGTGGTCGAACGAACTGCTTGATCGCTGGGAGCTGCCCCGGGATCATCGCGTAGGTCCGCTCTCGCCCGGGCAGATGCAGAAGCTCGGCCTCGTGCTCGCGCTGGGGCATCGACCGGACTTGCTGATTCTCGATGAGCCGGTCGCCGCGCTCGACCCTGTCGCGCGGCGGGAATTCCTGCGGGCAATGATGGAAGTCACCAATGATGCGCAGCACACCGTGCTGTTCTCGACGCACATCACGTCCGATCTGGAACGGGTCGCGTCCCATGTCGCGTTGCTGCGGGACGGACAAATCGCGCTGTTTGAAGAACTCGATGCGGTGAAGGATCGGGTAAAGCGATTGCGGATTCGCGCTGCCGAAAATCTGCCGGCGAACTTTCACGTTCGCGGCGCATTGCGGGTGACCGTCGACGGCGCGAACGCACTCGCGGCGGTTACTGATCTGGATGACCGGATGGTCGACGAGTTGAGCAAGACCTGGCACGCCGAGGTCTCGGTGGAAGATCTGAACCTCGAAGACATCTTCCTGGAGCTGCATCATGTCGCGCGGTGAATCAGCCGGATCGATGATGCGGACGCCTCTCTGGCGGCGACTGCGGGCGGTGATGCTGGCGTATCGCACGCGTCCGCTGACATGGGTCGCGCTGGTGGTTTATCTGTTAGCAATCGCCGGCGTCGTGCACAATCTGCACGATCCGCGACCGCCGTTTGAAGCGATGCTGGAAGGGGCCACTCCCGAAGCGCGACTCTCGGTTGAAGCCGAGCGAGTGACGTGGGAATCGCAACGGCGACTCTCGGTCGCGCCCCGGGAGCGGACGCCCTCGCCGCGTCTCTATTTCGCGCCGCCGCAGGTGGCGCAGTCGTTTAATCGGGACAAGAAGATCCTCCCGAAGGATGTGCGCACGGTTTCCATCCTTGATCAGGAATACATTCCGGACGATTTCTGGCAACCCGGCCGTTACCCGCGCGTGGAAGCCGTGATCAATTTCGGGCCACCGCTGCAGCCGGAGATCATTCAGAAACTGCTGGAAACGTATCCGCTCAAATCGTTGATTCTTCATCGCAATGACGTAATGACGATCGACGACTTTCGCCAACTCGCGCAAGCGGAGTCGCTGGAAGAACTCTCACTGGCGGATGCCAAAGTGCTCTCCGATCCCGCGGAGATGGAGTGGCCGCGCAGTCTGCGGTCGCTGACGTTGTCGGTCTATCATCCGTTGCCGCTGGCGCGGTTGCAGGAATGGCGACAGCTTCCGCAGCTCAAGTCGTTGATTCTGGACATCCCTGCGGACCTGCGTTCCAAGGTCTTGACGTCCGAGATCATTGCTGAACTGGACCAATTCCCCCAACGGCCGACCTTGTTTCTGGGCGACACCAGGGAAGCCGATGGAGAGAGTGCGCTGGCGATGCAGCCGCTGTTCCAGAAGCTCGCCGTGCGACCCCGCCGGGTTCCGAAAGTCCGCCTGACGGCGGCGATGTACGCTTATCTGCTGCTGCTGATCCCCACGGCGTTCGGGATCTATCAGCTCGCGACGCAATCGCTCCAGCCACTGATGATCCTCGCGCCGGGGACACGCCGTCCGCATCAAGCCTTCGCTGCGGCGTGCTGGATCGCCGGAAGTCTGGTGGCGGTGCTCCTGCTAATGATCTGCGGCGTGCAGTGGTCGGCAGCACTGGCGCTGGCGGCAAGCGGGGTCCTGTCGTATATCGTGCTGCAGGGGCTGATGCAGCACAGCCGCGGGATTGAGCAAGTCGGTTTTGCACATCCCGTGATTGTGGTCCTGCCACTCATGTTGATTGGCATCGTCTTCGGTCTGGGAGCGGCGCTGTTGCACTTCTACCCCCCGATCGGCGGTGAGATCGACTGGTTCCTCCGCGGACGATATCCGTTCGCAGCGGTTTCCGTAGCGCTCGCTGGCCCTGTCGCGGCTGCGATCTTGTTACGAAAGATCGTGCGGATTCAGCGTGCGGCTCAGGAAGTGGGCGTAGGACAGGTGCCCATGTCGGCGCTCGACTGGGGCGGCTGGAATACGGCCGCGGCGCCGATTGTCGCCCGGAAGTTCGATACCGCGCTGCGGGTCAATCCCGTCATGCGGGCTCGAGAACGGCGGATTGAAGCGGCGCTGAATCACGGCCCCGCGCTCACACGCTCGCAGCGTGTCCGCGTCTGGATGTGCGGCGTGCACGCTCATCCTCTCGACATAACGTTCATGGTCACGCTCATCGGACTGCTGCAGTTCGTAGTGTTCCAGGGACTTCGCAACAATGCCGGTGAGTTCCGTCTCGAACGCACGGCGCTGATCACGCCGGCGATTCAAATTCTAATGATGTTCCTGATGCTGCCGCTGATGTCCCTGTGGATCCGCCGGCGATGGATGCCGCAGGAGTCGTTGTATCCGCTATCGCGTTCGGACTGGCGACGGGACTGGTACGCCGTGCAGGCCTATATGCTCGTGCCGATTCCCGTCATGCTCACAGTGCTGGCAATGCTGGATTGGTGGCTGGGGGGCGTGATTAACCCGTCACGACTGGAGATGTTCTGGGGCGGGCTGGCGATCGTAGCGGCGATTATTGCCACCTGGGCGCTGAGTCTGATCGTCGTGACGTTGCGAACTTCCTCGCTGTTGATCATGGGGACGGTTGTCGTGGCGATCTTTCTGACGGTCATCACGCTGGGGATGCTGAGCCGCGCCTGGCCGGGCCTGGATGACGCCGCGGAAGCCGCGTTCAAATCGCCATCCGCGCCCCTGGTCGCGGTGATTCTCGTCGCCGCGTTGCTAGCAGCGCTGTTCTTCTGGGCACGGCAGCGCTGGAGCCGCTGGGAAGTGGGCCGCCTGTCATAACGAACGGGAGGGCGAAGCTCTTGCTGAGCCGCGACGTGTCCCAGCACGTGGTCCGATGTGGGGTCCGCTGTGCGGACCGACTTCCGTCGAATGTGGTCCGCACAGCGGACCCTACAAGATCGATGATTTGGGTGCCATGCTCCCAGCTTTGGGGGAGCATGCTGCCGTACTGAGAAGCCATGCTTGCCCAGAGCGGCACGCATGGCATCCCATGCGCGTTCTTCAATCACGGCTCAGCAGGAGCTTGGCCCTCCTGAAGATCATGCGATCACGCTTACCGTCCGAGCAGCAGCAGTTCATCGACGAGCTGTTGTACGGACGAAATCACGCGGGCGTTACCGCGGTAGTTCGTCGACGCCACGATGAGATCGACGAGGTTCTTCCCGATGTCGGTGTTGGAGAGCTCGATCGCCCCGGCGCGAATCGTTCCCACGCCGAAGGTTCCGGGGGCCACGAGGAACGGTGCCCCCGAGCTCACCCCTTCTTTGAAGGTGGTCGAACCGTCTTCGATCAGACCGTCCGGGTTGGCGAAGCGGGCCAGCGCGATCTGTCCCAGCGTGCGGATGATGCCGTTGTCAAAGACGCCGTTGATGACGCCGTTTTCATCGATCACGAAGCTCTGCAGCGTTCCCGGGGGCGACCCGTCCTGCGAGCTGAGGTTGAGCCGGCTGCCCGCGGATGCCGTCGAAATACCGGAGACCTGCCGGAAGTCGATGGTCACCTGCATCGGACTCACGGCGGCGGTGTTGGTCCGCTCCAGCGCGAAGGTCGCTAACCCGCCATCCGACACAATCCCCAGGCTGTTGAACTTGATGACGCCAGTGGCAATTGCCACATCAGTGCGGCTGTCCTCCACACTTTCGATGTACCACCGATAGCTGGTACTGGTGGAATCGCGGCTCTCCAACGCCGTTGTTAATCGCACGTTGACCGGCTGACCGAGTGAATCGTAAATGACGAAGTCGGTGCCGGTCCCTTCGCCGACCGCGTCCTCCGATTTCAAAAACGCGAGCGAGACTGCTGCGTCATCGGCCGTGATATCACCAACGGTCGAGTCGATGTCGTTGACCACCCCGGCGTTCCCGACGATCACAATCTGGCCGGAGGCATTGATGCTCACACCGGGAGACCCGCCTGTGGTGTCATCATCGGGAATGCTGGCGTCGGCCGGTTGTGCCCCGGTTTGCGAGACAATCGCCAGAGATTGATCCATGTAGGTCATGAAATCATTCACTGTTGATGTGGCAGTCACCGTGAACGGCACTGCATCAATGGTCCGTCCCCCTTTTTTCGGCGTGTAATTGACCGATTGGCCGTTGGTGAACAGTGCCGCCGTACTCGAAGAATTGCGAAGATCGGTCAGCAAGGTCGTCCCTGTCGCCGCCGCGAGCGCGTTCCCATTGTCCCGCAGAGCTTCGCTGGTGAGGATACTTCCCTGCGTTCCCAGTTCCCCGGTCGGTAACAGCGCGCCCGATAGCGCCATGTTCCCCGTCTGTTGAGCGACGTGCAGGTCGCCCAGCGGCACGTGCAGCTCGGTCAGTTGCGTCGTGACCAGGTTGAAGTCGCTGTCGATGCCGTAGCCCTGCACGAACATCCCCTGGTCGTTCACCAGCGCGGCTTCACTGTTGAGTGAGAAGTTGCCGTTTCGCGAGTAGACAACGCCGTTGGACCCTTCGAGCACAAAGAAGCCGTTACCTTGAATGGCGAGGTCGGACGGGCTGGTGCTGTTGGTGATGCTGCCCTGCGTGAAGTCGCGCGAAATCACGCTCACCGACGCCCCGAGACCGATCTGCCGGGGGTTGGTCCCGCCGGAGTTCGGCGTCGCTCGCGAACCGACGGACAGCGTTCGGGAGAGCTGTGTCTGAAACCGCGTGGTCGACGCCTTGAAGCCGTTCGTCCCGGCGTTGGCGATGTTGTTGCCGAGCACGTCGATCGTATTTTCGTTGAGCGCGAGCCCGTTCAGCGAGGTGTTCAGCGCAGACGTCAGACCCATGAAAAATCCTCCCTGTGCAGCCCGTGCCCCGTGTCCCCGGCGGACAGGACGCGATCCTGATTCGATAATGAGTCAGCCCCCGGTCTCCGGGAGCGACTGCACTAGCTATCGGACAGGGGGCGGTGCGATCCGCGTGTTGATCGTGTTCGTTACGACCGGGAGGCACCACCTGCGTCGGAGAACCGTTACAGGCCGCAAAGTTTGACTCGGCGAACATCGGCAAAAACCACCGGTCTTGTCGTCTTGTAGGTCAGGCTGTGCCTGACTTCTATGTCGAGGACGGTTATCTTCATCGCAAGAAGTCAGGCACAGCCTGACCTACCAGAGGAGCCCGCGATGCCGACGACATTTCCGCGTTGTGTAATCACCCCGTTGCCTGATGATCAGGTGTCGTTCACGGTCGACGGCGTCGAACGGCTGCGGTGGCACGCCGGACTCAACGCCACGCGGCCGTTTTTCTACCCGCTGATCGGGCCGAGCGGCTTGCCCCTCACGCGGATCGGGCATCCCGGTGCGCCGGATCATGATCATCACCGCTCGATCTGGTTCGCGCACAATAAGGTGCTCGGCATCAACTTCTGGGCGGACACATCCCCCGCGCGGATCCGGCAACTGCAATGGCTGGCGTATCACGACGGTGACGACGAAGCCGTGATGGGCGTGAAACTGGGCTGGTTCGACGGCCACGATCCGAAGCCGCTGATGACGCAGGACGTGGTCGCCGCCGTGCGACCGGGTGATGACAACGAAACGTTGTTCGAGATTCACACAACATTAACGCCGACCGCGGACATGCTCGAACTGCAGAAGACGAACTTCGGTTTACTCGCGGTGCGGGTCGCGAAAAGTCTCTCCGCGCACTTTGGCGGCGGGCAATTGTCCGACAGTGAGGGCCGCGTCGGTGAACCGGCGATCTTCGGCAACCGTGCGGCGTGGATGGATTACAGCGGCCCGATCCGCCCCGATGTGACCGAAGGGATCACGTTCTTTGATCACCCCGGCAACCCGGACCATCCCACGCACTGGCACGTCCGTGAAGACGGCTGGATGGGGGCCTCGCTCTGCTTCGCTGACGCGAGAATCATTACGAAAGCGGCCCCGCTGACGTTGCGCTACCTGCTGCACGCCCACCGCGGCGGCGT
>DASRYX010000156.1:0-9136 GCA_035686985.1 Planctomycetaceae bacterium
ACGCGTACGCATTCGGCGCGGCAACCTGTTTGGACTCGTACAGACGACACTCGACCGCATCAATGCCGAACTGGCCGAACACGCGCCGACGGTGAAGGAGCTCGAAGCGCAATTGCAGACCCAGCGACAAACGTTATCCACCCGGCTCACGACGCGGCTGCAGGACGAGCTGCTCGTGAGTCGTGGATTGTGGGAACGTCGCGTGATGGGGCAGATCGCACAGTTGTGGGGGTTCAGTCCATTTGCACTCGTGCTGCGCGCGTACTACAGCCAGGCGAGCTTGATCGCTTCGTGGACGCTCATGCGAGCCCAGTCTTCAGCGCAGCTCGCGTTGTGGGGAGCGATTCACGGGACGCGCTGGCTCGCCTCACGTAAGAACGAGGGAAGCGGCGACGATCAACTCGAACGGTTGGCCGCGCTGCAACTCAGCGATGCGGAGTTGCGCGAGGCGCAGATCATCATTGAGGGCTACACCCGGGCGGCGCGACTGGATCGCAACGCCATCGATCTGAAACTCAACACGCTGAAGCACTCGGCGGCTCAAGCCGAGGATGAATTCTGGGCGTTCGCGCGACAGAAACTCGACGAAGCGATTCTGCATACCGCCCGGCGGCGATCGGGAATTCTGGCCCGCGTCGGCTATGAAACACTGTTCGCGATCCTGCCGGTGTATCTGCTGGTGCGAATCGGCAAGAACTTCTTCTGGGATTCGTGGATTCTGCATCAGCCGTTGCTTGAGTCCCAGTTTTACATTCCCGCGGCGTTGTTTCTCGTCTTGTGGACGGTGATTGTGCTGGGACTGTTCACCGCCCGTTTGCGAAGCGGATTGAAGTACAGCGTGCAGCGACTGGCGGAAGAACTCGCGGGATCGAAACTCGCGGCTGGTCTGTTCCCGCAGCTTGATGAACAGTGCCGGGACTACGCGCGCGACACGGATGAGCTGCGGCGGCTGACCGCGCAAGTGACCACTGTCCGGGAACACGTGCACGACACACCCGGGCTGAGCGGCTTGCGCGCCACTCGGACCACAACGTGACCACAGTCGACGTCATTCTTCCGGCGTGAACTCGGGCATTATCGGCTGGTTTTCGCGGGTCTTCGAACTCACGGACGGAGCGCGACCGAGTACTTCGCGACCAGGTGCGAAGTTGGGTGGCAGATCGCGCAACGGTGCCCACGAGAGATCCCACGCGGCTTCCGACACCTGTGGCGGCAATGGCGACCGGCGCGCATAGGCATGCTCAATCGCCCGACCGCATTCGGTCGGACAACGGCCCAGAAATTGAATCGCGATCAGAATCCGCTCCGTCGCGGCATCGATCGACGGTCGCAGGTCCTCCACCAGATCACGGGGGACATCATTCGCGGACGGCGGTGCCATCGCCCAGCGTTCATGCAGCTCGGTTTGAATGAACTTCGACGCTTCCAGTTGCGCAAGAATCACGCGTTCGGCGAAATCGGGCTGAATCCCTCGCGCGTGCGCCTGATGACGAAATTCCTCAACGAGCGCGGCTTCGCGAACAGGGTCGGTAATCGGTCGCTGGTTGACGAACTTCGTCTGCGCGACCGCGGGCATCAGGGCGAGCCGATGCCAGATCGCCGCGTGCAGATCGAGAGCGAGTTCTTCGGCCCGGTCTCGTTCCGTCGCTGTGACGGGAGCCAGTGTTGCGGCCGACTTAGTGGCATCGCATCCCGCCAGCAGCAACAGGATGACGATGCTGACACCACAGCCCGCGAGTTGTCGGCCGGGAACTGATTGTCGCACAATAGGCCGCCGTGTTTGCCCGCGAGCCGCTGCACCCGTGACGAGAGAAAAGACCACCATGTCTTCTGGCCCTGGAAATGTGTCAGCCACCCTGCCGGACTGGCCGTTGACCGCGGAGAACCCGCCGCCGGATGTCACTTATCCCCAAGAACACTGGAACTGGCAAGCCCTAAGAAGTCAGCCGCTGATCGATTCGTCCGCGTGGGTGGCCCCCGGCGCGGTGGTTTATGGCCGCGTGCGACTGCAGGCCCGCAGCTCGGTCTGGTACGGCTGTGTGCTCCGCGGCGATCAGGAATGGATCGATGTCGGCGAAGAGACCAACATTCAGGACGGCTCCATTCTGCATGTCGACGAGGGTTATCCGTGCCTTCTCGGAAAGCGCGTGACCGTGGGACATCGCGCGGTGGTCCACGGCTGCGTGGTGGAAGATGACGCCCTGATCGGCATCGGCGCGCTGGTATTGTCCCGGGCGGTGATTGGACGCGGGGCGCTCATTGCCGCGGGAGCCGTGGTTCTCGAAGGCACGCACGTCTCGCCGGGAACCTTGTGGGCGGGATGTCCGGCCAAGCAAATCAAGACGTTAACGCCGGAACAACACCAGCGCCTCGCGCGGACCTATCAGCACTACGTCAACAACGCTGCCGGCCACAAAGCCGCGTTTGGCTGACGTAGGGTCCGCTGTGCGGACCGTTCTTGTAATGACGAACGAGTGGCCCGCACAGCGGACCCTACAAGAAAACTACTTTGCGGCGGCGGTGCCGAAGGTCTTATGAAACTCTTCCAGCAGCTTCGGACCACCATCGATCGTGGACAGCACTGCAATCGTGGTGAAGAACACGGCGCCGAGAAACAGTCCCACAAACGTCAGCGGTCCCGGTCGCAACGCTTTCGGCAACAGCACCAGGTTGACGAAGATCACATGCAGAGAACTGAAGCCCAGGGCGTAGTTGTACAGAATCCCCGTCGCCGCGATCAGGAGTTTATCCCCCGGCACCAGCGTCAGCATGATCAACCCGAACACGAGATATACGCACAAGACGCCGAAGTAGAGCTTGCCGATGTGCTTCGTGTCCCAGTTCCGCAGCGACGGCAACGCCGTCCAGAACACATCGACCCACCGCCGCAGCACGCCGTCAGCCGTGGACGCCATGCTGGTGCCGAGAACGAGGAAGCCGCAGAACAGCGTGAGATACCAGAACGTCCGCGACCAGCCGGTCCGCCCGGCGACGCCGTTGTCATACTGCTCGGCGGCGGCACGCTCTTCATCGGTGGTCGCTTTTCGGACTCGTTCGCCCGGCTCGAAACCTTCGATGCGATCCGCCACGCCGCCGGCCGTCATCGCCGCGGCTCGCCACGGATTCTTCGGAATCGTCCCCGGTTCCAGGAACTGCACCGACAACATGCTTGGCAGCGCGAGACCGATGAAGCACGCCGGCATCCACAACGCCCATTGTTCACGCCGGACGTGATACAGCCATTGTTTCCATCGCGGCAGGACTTCCGGCTTCGGGTCGAACACCATCCCGACGTGTGACAGTTCAATCGCATGACCGCCGACGATGCTGGGAATCGCGCCGACATGAGCGCCCATGCCCCAGCCCTGATCGCGGGTGTAGTTGCTCATCGGCGTGTTAGTCAGCCCCCCGTTGCCGGAGATCGCCGCCATCGATGCCAGGATGCCGATCATCGAGAGATCCAGCCACGGGAACCCGCGGCCGCTGAAGAGCGAGACAAACACGTTCTCGGTCGCCGTGCTACTCTCGAATGCCTGCTCGCCTTCGTCGTGCTTGCCGTTGTGGTTCGTGTCAAATTCGTGACACACCGGAATCGTCCCGAAGCGGAAGAAGCCGCTGCCAATTTCCGCCCATGTCTTTGGCGTCGAATAACAGAGCGCAAGGAACATCAGAAAGCCGATGACAACGACCAGCTTGAAGGTCATCACAGCTTTGAGACTATTGTAAACCTTCCCGCCGACGGAGAGCGGAATGAAGACCGACGCGTAAATCAGACAGGCGAGCACTTTCAGCAACGCCGAATCGGTATAGGACTGCCCGATGAACGTCCATGTCGCGGCAGTCGAGTTCGAGTCCGGGATGCGCCCCAGGATAATCGCCGCCGCCGGGATCGCGGCATTCGATGCCAGATACGGCAACACCGAGCCGAGATCGAGAATCAGGTAGAGTCCGAGCCAGAACAGGGGACTCGGCGGCAGACGGAACTTCCCGGTGAAAATCGGTTCCCCGGTGTAAAGCGCGTACCGGCTGATTTCGACGTTGTAAATCGTCTGGAACAGGATGCTCAGCGTCGCCAGCCACAACAGCGCGCCGCCATACCGCGCGGTAACGAGCGGCCCGGTCAGCCATTCGCCGCCGCCGATGGCCGATGCCCCCATCAAAAGGCCGGGCCCGATGAACATGGCGAGGTTTTGCCAGTGGAACACCGGCGCCGGGGGGAGTTCGCCCGCATCCCACCGGGGCATGGCTTTCACGCCGGGATAGGGCGGCTCAAAGGACGCGGCGGGCGTCCCGGTCGGTGGGGAAGCGGTCATCGGTGCGAATCTCAGGCAGGATCATCACGGAGCGCGGCCGCGAAGGATCGACCGCAACCGATGTATGGTATTCGCTGCCCCTCCCTGACGCGAGCGCCACACCCCCGGAAGCCCAGGGATTGCCATCCCTGGGCCATCCAATCCGCATCATCGCGCCGACAACGGAATCAGTGTCGACCCTGTCGGGTTTGTGAGCCGTTGTGCTTGCTCCATCAGCGTGATGAACTCCGCGCGCTGCCCCCGGGCATCGCTGCCCCGCGACTGATTCGCCATCCGCAGCACGGTCTCCCAGTTGGCAGTGCCTCGATACTCGCTGTTTCGCAGCAGCATCCCCGCCATCGCCACCGACGAGGCGAAGCGATAATCGTTGCTCGCCGCATCGACCGTCCGGCCGGTGTCGCGACCGACAAACTCCGCGAGATCACTGCGATCGGCATCCGGGGCCTTGTAGCGCAGCCGCAGCTTCATGATGTCGGCATTCGCCGGAACGGCTTGCTGCTGCGGGATCAATTCGTACAGGGCCGTCACACTGTGCCCCGCGCCGATTTCTCCGGCATCTTTCGCATCATTCGCGAAGTCCTGATTGTCCAGTCGGCGATTCTCGTAACCGATCAGGCGATAACCTGCGATGTGTTGTTTGTCGAACTCGACCTGAATCTTCACGTCCTTCGCAATCGTGACCAGCGTACCCGACAACTCTTCGACGAGCGCCTTTTTCGCTTCCGCAATCGTGTCGATGTAACCGTAATGGCCGTTGCCGCGGTCGGCGAGCCGTTCGAGTTTTGCGTCCTGCAGGTTGCCCATGCCGAAGCCGAGCACCGTCAGAAACACGCCGCGCTTGGCCTCGCGCGCGATCAGGTGTTCAAGATCATCGTCGCGGGTGATGCCGACATTGAAATCACCGTCGGTGCAGAGAATCACGCGGTTCGCACCGCCGGGGATCTTGTTATCGGCCGCGACCTGATACGCCAGTTGAATCCCGCCCGCACCGTTTGTCGAGCCTCCTGCATGCAAGCGATCGAGCGCCTTGAAGATGTCCTGTTTCCGGCTCGCAGATGTCGGGGGCAATACCACTCCAGCCGCGCCGGCGTAGACCGTCAGCGCGATGTGGTCCGCTTCGCCAAGTTGTTCCACCAGCAGTTTGAGCGACTCTTTGACCAGCGGCAACTTCTTCGGGTGGTTCATCGATCCGGAAACATCAATCAGGAAGACGAGATTGCATTGCGGTCGCGCGGCCGGTGCAATCTCGCGGCCTTTGAGACCGATCTTGGCGAGCCGATGGGCCGGGTTCCACGGGCAGCCGGCGATCTCCAGATGCGCCGCAAACGGCCCTTCCTGCGGCGGGGGCATCTCTTCGTACTGAAAATAGTTGAGCAGCTCTTCAATCCGCACGGCATCCACCGGTGGTAGTGTTCCCGCATTCAGGAACCGCCGCATGTTGCTGTAACTCGCCGTGTCGACATCGATGGAGAAGGTGCTGGTGTTCTCCTGCGCCGTGGCGATGTATCCGGGTTCAACGATCGGCTTGTAACCCTCGCCCGAAGTTGACTCCGGCACGCGTTCATCCAATCCCGGGGCCGCCCCGGCAGGCTTGAGCCGCATGGCAAACGTGCCGGCTTTGCCCTCAAGTTCCGTCTGCTCCAGGAACTTCGGGTCAGCGGGAGTCGCCGCGTTCGCCGAGCCCGAGGTGAACCGCATTTCATCCGGAGCTTCGACGCCGGATGCCGGTGCGGGATACGACGCCGGGGCCTTCGTTGCCGGAAATTGACGGGCGCTCTCCGCACAGCCGGCGACAACGGCGCAGACCGCGAGCGCAACCCATGGCGTGGGAATCATTGGGAATTCCTTCTGCGAGAACAGCGACACGACGGTGCATCGGGCGTGAAAACGCCCTGATCAAGCCCGTCGCGGACATCAGAAGTGACAGCGACACCAGTAGAGATGCGCCGTCGACCGATTTGTTCCCCGGAATTCCACGGCCCGAATCCTGACGGCGGGTGACACTTTACAAATCGAGCCGGAAACGTTTATCCTACGGGTTCTGAAATCAGCGGGGAGATTGTCTCCCGTGAGTGACGAACAAGGATAACGGTACGCATGGCCACGAAGTCAACCGTCGGGCGGATGAAACACGTCGAAGCGCTCGTCAAGAAATATGAAGCCAAGCGCGCGGAACTGAAAGCCAAGGGCGACTACGCCGCCTTGGACAAGTTGCCCCGCAATTCGAGCAAGGTCCGTCTGCGTCGGCTGTGCGCCCTCACCGGCCGGTCACGCGGCGTGTACCGCAAGTTCAAACTCTCCCGCATGCCGCTGCGTGATATGGCCCTCGATGGTCTGATCCCCGGCCTGAAGAAGGCCAGCTGGTAACCACCAGCCGGGCAGATTGCTGATTCAACGAAAAACCGCGGTGCAGTGAAGCTCCGCGGTTTTCTGCTGCGCGATTGGAAGCCCACCCATTTTTATGGGTGGGTCTCTTTATCAGCGTCAATGCGACAGAGAATCACGACGGTTCGGCACGCGGCGGCTCGAACTTCGGAGCCGTCGTTTCCACGCGTTCATCCGGCGGCGGGGGACGATGTCCCGAGCCGGAATCGCTGCGGTCGTAGCTCGCCGACTGCACTTCGCTGCTGACGTCGTTGAGTCCCTTTTTGAACTCGACGATCCCCTTGCCCATGCTGCGGGCCACTTCCGGCAGCCGCTTGCCGAAGAGCAACAGGGCAATCACCCCGAAGAAGATCATCTCCATCGGACCAGGCATCGGCAGGAACGCAAGCACGGGCAGTGTCGTCAACATGGTGAACTCCTCGATAACGCCCCGGATTACGCCGGGCCCATCATTCTATTTGACTTCAACGTACGGCTAAACCGGGCGATTTCCCGGGGTTTCTTCCTTCAGTTCGCTGTCGGCGTCGCGGGCTCCCTTTTTGAACTCCGTGATGCTCTGTCCCATCGACCGCATGACCATCGGCAGACGCGTGCCGAACAGCAGCAGGATGATGAACCCAAAAAACAGGAGCTCGTAAATACCCGGCATGATCGTTCAGCCTCGTTCGGGAGGGACCGCGAAGGAACCGCTTCCGGCGGAAATCACGGCGATGAACAGCGAGTCCGGCGCGACATCAATTATGACACGACAAACCAGCGGTTGCACAGGGGGAGACAGCAGGAGTGTGACGCAATGGTCAACAATCGTGCGGATTGGGCAGGCAGGCGAACGGCGGCAGGCCGGCTCGTATCCACTCGGCAGCCGTAAATAGAACGGACGCATGCGGAGTAGCTAATTCAATAGTACCGCAGTCCATGGCGATGTCAACGGTCAGGTTAAAGGCTTGCCGCTTTGCCGATCATCTGTGGACATCTTGCTCAGCCGTTTGCACGAATGACCACGCACCGGCAGAAAATGCCGGTGCGGCACGAGTGGTGCATAAGCATTCCTTGCCCGATCGCGCGCCGTGCTGCGTCACCTCTCGGGCAACCCACGAGATATCGACCTAAATCGATCGCTCGAAAGCAATTCCGACACACGACTCTCCGGCGGCTAAGGATGGTGGCCGGGAATCGTCTGGTAAGAATTGCCATGATTCGCGACCTGTGTTTGTAATTCGTGCAATCCGAGGCAAGGAGGCCGAGTCGATGCACCGAGAAGCTCTGTCCGCGCAGACGGCGACGGAATCGTGGTCCTGGAATGACCTCTTGAGCCGGGCTGTGGTCTGTCTGGGCTGTGTCGTCGCCGGGGGAACGCTGGTCGCGCTGGCCATTCCCACCACACGCCCCGCTGCAGGAGCGGCCTCCGACGGAACGTCTGCAGAAAGCGTGCTCCTCGACTTCACGTCGAAAAACTGCGGCCCGTGTCAGCAGATGCTTCCCATTGTCGAACGGCTCGCTTCGCAAGGATATCCCGTCCGCAAGATTGACGTCGATCGACAGCGCGATCTCGCCGAGCGGTTCGGAATCAACTCGATCCCAACGTTCGTGCTGATCGTAAACGGTCGCGAAATGATGCGGCAGACGGGGGCGACCTCCGAAGCCCAACTGCGTCGGATGGTCCAGCAGATTCCGGAATACGAACGCGAATTCGCCGAGCAGGCGCGTCGCCGTCAACCGGAAGTGAAAGTCGCCGATGCGGGCTCGGGTATCGCGGTTGATCTGGGTAATTCGCAGGCCTCACTGCGGGACGCCATTGCGATCACGCCGACGAAGCCCGCCGCTGAGAAGTCCAAGCCGCCGCGATTTGGCATCCCGTTCCCGAAGTTGAAGCGTGAACCGGAAAAAGCGGTCGCGATGACCGAAGCGCCCGATTTCCGCGCTCAATCCCCGGACGACGAACTCGCCTTGGCCGTTCGTCCGCACGACCCCATGTCCGCCAGTGTGCGGCTACGCGTCAAAGATCAGACGGGCATGAACTTCGGCTCGGGAACCATTCTCTACGTCCGCGGCGGAGAAGCCGTGATTCTCACCTGCGGCCATATCTTCCGGCACATCGAGAAGAACGGCGTCGTGGAAGTCGATGTGTTCGACGCCGACCGACGCAGCGAAATGTATGTCGGCAAGGTGATCAAGTTCGATCTGAACGCAGACGTCGGTCTCGTCTCCATCAAGACGAGCACCCCGCTCTCCGCGGTGACACTGGCCAGTCTGGAACGGCCGCTGACGACCGGCGTGAAAGTCGTGAGCATTGGTTGCGGCGGCGGTGAGTTGCCGTCGAAGGAAGAACTCGCGGTCACGGCGATCAATCGCTATGACGGCGCGGACAACATCGAATGCACGGGACTGCCGGTGCAAGGTCGCTCGGGCGGCGGACTGTTTCGCGGCGCCGAAGTGGT
>DASRYX010000157.1:0-3342 GCA_035686985.1 Planctomycetaceae bacterium
GACATGTTCTTGTGGATAATGCCGATGCCCCCCTCCTGGGCCATGCCGATGGCCATGTCACTCTCGGTGACGGTGTCCATCGGGGAAGAAATGATGGGGACGTTGAGCGTGATGTTGCGAGTCAGCTTCGTGGCGACATCGACGTCCGCCGGAATGACTTCGCTGTAGGCGGGAACGAGCAGGACGTCATCGAACGTGAGGCCGGTTTCTTGAACCCGGTCAAGCATCTACAGGGCCTCCCTGGCGGCGGCAGCGAAAATGAAGAGCATCCCGTAGCTTAGGCAGGAGCAGGAATCGCTTCAACAAGCCCGCACAAATTCTCGACCTGAAAAAAGCAAACCACAACGGCACGACGACACCACGGATTCGTCGTGCCGTTGTTTCGTCGTGGTTCATTCCCAGCGCACGCGGTCGTCCCCAACGCTGCCCGCGCCGGCCGCTGGTACACTCGAAATCGCCCTGCGTCGGCAACGCTACGTCATCGTCATCCACCGCCCCAGCAGGAACGAAGGAATCAGCAGCGACACGACACCCAGGGCGATCGACACCCCCGCATCGCCCAACGCCGCGTAAATCAGCGTGGCATCAATCGTGATGATCGACAGCAGCATGATCCGAACCGCCGACTGCACCATCGCCGGCCGCGGATCACCCATCGCCGCCAGCGCCCGACGGTTCACAACGACCGCAATCAGCCCCAGCATCACCAGCGGGCGGGTCGAGTCGAACGACGCATTGAACCACCACCGATCAAAGTGGCTCTGCCACACCGGCTGCATCTGTGGCGCAATCCACAACGCGAGGAGAATCAGACCCAGGTTCAACACCGATTGTCCGAAAATGAGTCCGGCGCGTCCGCTGACTTCCGCTTCCTTTTTGGCAAACCACGTCACGCCCGCCACGTAGATTCCGAGTCCCAGCGCCAGAACGGTGGCTTCGCGATGGAACAACACTCTCATATCCGCGGAGTGCACTCCGGCGCCCAGCAGCACATTGAGAAAACGACAGGCGCCCATGGCAATCGGACCAATCGGGGTCTTCTTCGCCCATCCGTCGTAAAACAGAATCGCCCCCAGTAGCAACAACGCGATCAGGACCGTCTGGAATCCCGGCTCATAAAACCCGGTGAACCTGGTCGCGATCAACCCGCACGTGATCAACGCCGCAGCGAACGCAACGGCCCGTGCCAGCGAAACCCTTCCCGACGGGATCGGCCGGTGCGGTCGTTCACGCAGATCGACGTCTCGATCGAAGACGTCATTGAGCACCATCCCCGCGAGATACAGGCAACTCGAACACGTCACCAGCGCGGCCAGCTCGCACACGCTGCGAACATCCGCCCCGCCACGCGCGACAAAGTACCCCATGAACACATCCGCCATCGCCGTAAACACGGCGGGCAGGCGGCACAGCTGCGCGTAGGTCCGAAGCGTCGACATGCCGCCAGAGTGAAACCGGCCCGGCCAACGGTCAAGGTTCAATCAAAGTTTTGAACAGAAGGAAAGAAAGGAAACGAAGGTAGAGAAATTGCGTCGTCTGAAGCCGTCCGCTTCACGACAGACATCACTCGTCACGGGGAGGAGCTTCCAGTTTTTTCCCCTTTGCGTCCTTCGCGACCTTCTGTTCACCCCTTCTGTGACCAGCCCCTCACGCCTCGCAGTACGGGCAATCCTTGCGATAAATGATCTTCCGGCAACGCCGGCATTCATGCGGCCCGAACAGCACCGGCGGATCCAACTTGTACTGCTGGTAGATCAGATAGATGAACGCCAGCAGCAGCGTCGACACGAAGAAGTACCGCGACGGTTCGGAGCCGTCCCACTTGGCCAGCAGCGTGTAGGCCGTCACAGCGAAGCAGAATACATAAAACGCGATCACCCACCGTCGATTCCGCTTGTACATCGACTGCTGGATCTGCGTGTTCACCTCTTCGGCCACATATGACTCGAACAGATCCTTCTTCTGGTACTGGATCTCGGCCAGCTTGGACGAACCGGCCGCCTGCAGCAGCCGCCGCACGCTGTCGAGAATGCGGTAAGTGTCGTCGAAGTCGAAGTCCTTCTGGTGCGCCCACCGGTTGCGATATTCACGCAGCTCACTGACCAGGCTGCGCTCGGAATGCCCCAGCGACGTGCGGAACGCGGCGTTCCACTGGTCCCACATCACGGTCAAGAGTGCGTGGGCGTCCCACTGCACGGCCAGCCCGTCGGACGAGAGGCGGTTCCGATCGTCCCGAAAGCTCCCGGACACCGAGGCCACCCAATTGTCCTTGTACACCGCGCGCAGCTTCGCCTCGACATACTCCGCCAGTCCGGCGGTCAGCAGGTCGAGCGATGTCGCGACGCGTTCGTGATTACTGGGCACGGCAGGCCTCGCTTCCGGAAAGAAGCGGCAAATGCAACGGTTCTCGGTTCCTCACGGGCAAGTCTGCCTGCTGTCGCAACAAACTTCGCCTCGATGCCCGGCCGAACGGAGACTTGGCGGCAAACAACCGCGTTACGAGCGTTCGACTTACTCCCCTTGCACGCCGGCCGAGTCTTTGGCCAGGTCGGCACGACCGATAAGGTCCGTACGGCCCGATCGAGATTTCAGCCGATTCTCGATCATTTCGGTCGCAGCGGTCGCAGCGTCGCGAATGAGTGTGGACGGATTCTCCGCCGCCCTCCGCAGCGTCGGCTGGTCGTCGTTTGTCCCCGTATTCCCGATCGCGACGCACAGATTGCGAACCAACGCCTCATAGCCCAGCCGGACCAGCGGCGATTCCGCAAACTGAGCCTGGAATCCCGTCTCGCCGAGTTCCAATAACTGCGACAGGCTGACACTCGTCCGCGACGCTTCCGCCCGAAACGCCGCATCGCCGGCAACCGGCGCCTTCCGGTTCCACGGACACACGTCCTGGCAAACGTCGCATCCGAACGCCCAGTCCTGCATCCCGGGAATCAATTCCGACGGGATCGGCTTCGGTCCCAGTTCAATCGTCAGGTAACTGATGCACCGCCGCGCATCGAGCACGTAGGGCTCGACGAACGCATCCGTCGGACACGCCTCGAGGCACCGCGTGCAGGTGCCGCAATGGGCCGAGTCATGCGGCTCGTCGGCCGGCAGCTCGACATCCGTGAGCAGGGCGGCCAGAAAGAACCAGCTTCCAATCCGCTTGTTGATCAGCATCGTGTTCTTGCCGAACCACCCCAGCCCGGCCCGACGCGCAAAGTCGCGTTCCAGCAGCGGAGCCGTGTCGACAACGCCCCGCGTGCGACACCCGGGTCGGGCCTCGTGCAGCACCGCGGCCAGTTTCTTCAGGCGCTCGCGAAGCACGTCATGATAGTCGACAGGAATCCGCGC
>DASRYX010000158.1:0-22510 GCA_035686985.1 Planctomycetaceae bacterium
ACGCACGCCCGTTTTCGGCGTCCGAGGAGCGGTCCGAGCACGCAGACGCTTGCCCGCATGCGACGGACGAGCTCATAATCCGCGAGGCAGGGCTGCTCGTCCTCGACCTGAATCGTCATCGTCCCGCGTGCATCACGCTGACAATTTACACCAAGTGAACCGAGAACCTGCGAGAGCGTGCTGACATCCGCGAGTTCCGGCACGTGATGCAGCGTGGTGACGCCGTCGACAGCGAGCGCGGCGGCCATGATCGGCAGGGCGGCGTTTTTCGCCCCACTGACAGCGACGGTTCCGCGGAGCGGCTGACCGCCCCGAACGACAAACATGTCCATCCCTGGACCTTTCCGCCGCGAACTCCGATCACAAGACTGCGTGTCAGGCCTCCTGCCCAACCATGAATTCGATCAGAACGGAGACTGAAATCCCATCACCTGGAAGCGGGCCAGATCGAGCGGCTGCGTGATCTTGACGGCCTGAATGGCATCGTAAGCCAGCATGACTTTGCGCGCCCCGTAACTGTCCGGGATATCGCGTTCGAGCAACAGAATATTGCCCGAAATCAGAAAATCAACAAACGGGACGGCTTCGTTGAAGGTCGTGACGACCAGTCCCTGCCGGTTGATCGACTCTGGCCAGTTCTCGAAAATCGAGCGCCAGGCTTCGGCGGCGTGCATCGGAACCTCCTGTCCGTTGCGATCCCACCTCGCCGAGTCAGCGTTATCCGCTGCGGCGAGATCCTGTCCCGATGATAAAAGTGACCCCAAGGGGATTCGAACCCCTGTACTCGGACTGAAAATCCGATGTCCTAGGCCTCTAGACGATGGGGCCATCGCGGGCGAGATACTACGCGATCAAAGTGCGAACAGCAAGTGAAGCACGTCGGAGAAAATGAGACGTCTGCAAAGACGAAGGCAACCGTGTTGCTAACGGCATGAGCCGCGAAGACGGTTTGCCCGTTTTTGCTAGCGCGGGGCGGGATTCGTCGAGGAAACAGACTCACTCACGTCGGCGTCCGAGGGCGTTTCCTCGGAGACAGGAGTGACAGCCGGTTCGGCGGAGCCGGGCACAAATTCTGCCGCGGACGCGATTTGCCCTTGCGCCTGAATGGCGGCGAGGACCTCGCTGCGGTGAATCGGCACTTCGCGCGGGGCTTCAATGCCCAGACGCACTTTATCGCCGCGGATTTCGACGACCGTAATCACGATCACATCGTTGATCACGATGCTTTCGTTCTTCTTACGCGACAACACCAACATAGCCTTCTCCGAGGGCTGTCCGACTCCTCTGGGGTCTGGTGATCGTCGCATTCCAATGCGAAGCGCAGCCCAAACGCCCTCCTGCCAATCAGGGTGTATCCCGGATTGTAGGGGCTACAATCGGACAGGTCAAGAAAAAACTGCTGGCGCAAAAAGACTTAGGCGTCGAGGGAGAATTCCCTCGGCCAAAAGGAACCGGATTCGCGGTGGCCGTGACTGGGGGTCTGAGGGATGAAAACTCTGCGAAAGCAGGTGCGTTCCCTCAAAGATAAAGGAGACGGGCCGGCAAGATGACAACTTTGCCGGCCCACCTATTCTCGCTGGCTTACGCCATTTCTTTCAGCGCCTTGAGCGGACGCAGTTTCACTTTGCGGCTCGCCGGCTTCGCGGCGACCTTCATCATCTCACCTGGCTTGAACGGGTTCGGCTTGGTGCCCGCCTTCGTGGCCGGCTTCGTCACCACAGTGATCTTCATCAAACCAGGAACGGCGAAGACCCCGGGGCCCTTCTTGCCGATCTCTTTGCCGATCAGCATCGACAGTTCGTCGAACACCTTCGAGATGTCCTTGCGTGCCAAACCCGTGGACTCGGCCAACGCGGCGAGAATCTCGGATTTGCTCTTCGGCTTTACGCTTTCATTCCCTGCCATCTGCATGCTCCTGCTGGGCGACGTTCTTGTCAGCGACTTCCTGTGCTGCGGCGACTACCTTGTCGGTGAGGCTTCAACATGATCCTCGTTGAGGGGCTAGTAAACTGGGCTTAAATTCGCTTGTCAATCAAGGGAGCCCTATTTTTCTGGGGTTTTCCCACGAATTGACTCCCACGCCCGCCGTGATTTATCACAGCATCGCATGTCTCTTCTCCGGCTTTCCCCGTTGCTTCCTGTCGTCCATTCGGGTATCCAGTGCTGATTGATAGTCTCTCGTCTTCACGCTTTGTCCCGTGATCTCCGGCGCCTGGGGAAACGCGAGATGTCGACAGAACTTGATCGCTGGTCTGCCCTGGCAACGGAAGATGTCCCCTTCCGGATGCTGCTTCTTGTTGATGATGATCCAGATGCAGCACGCTTCGTCAAGCAGGTCTTCGAGCCTCACGGCGTGACCGTTCGCGTGGCAAAAGATGGCGGCCAGGCGCAGTCTTCGTTCGTGATGCACAAGCCCGATCTGGTGTTGCTTGATCTCATTCTGCCCGGTGAAAGCGGCTTCGAAATCTGCGAACGGCTCAAGCACACCAATGACACGGTGCCCGTGCTGGTGCTGACCGCGATCGAGATGGAAGACTCACGTGCCCTCGCCGATCGCGTGGGTGTCGATGGCTATATCACGAAACCGATCGAGGCCAGTGCGCTGATTGAAACAGCCGCCGAGGTCGTGAAGAAAGTCTGGCGGCGGGTGCATCAGCTCGATGCGTCCGAGGCCGAAGGCGACCGCGTGCGATTCAATTGTGCGTGTGGAAAAAAGTTCAAGGTGAGTGCGGCGCATCGGGGAAAAAGCATGACCTGCCCGCAATGTGGGGAACCCTTGACTGTCCCGAAGCGTTAGAATGACGTCACAGCAGCAGACGATGGCGATATGAAGTGGTGGGGCGATGATCGACCTTGTCATCCAGGGTGGTAAGCAGAACGGCAAGCGGCTGTCGCTGCCGGACAACAAGTCCATCGTCGTCGGCCGTGAAGAAGGCTGCCAGCTCGTATTGAATTCCACGCTCATCAGCCGTCGGCATTGTGAGCTCAAGCAAACGACCGAAGGCGTCTGGGTCAGCGATCTCGGCAGCCAGAACGGCACCTATGTGAACGAGATCCCCATCACGGAACCGACCCTGCTCGCCAGCGGAGACACCGTGCGCATTGGCCCACTGGTGTTGGAAGCTCAGGCCAGCAATGCCGATCGGACGGGTGCCACGTCGCCACCGCAGCCGGTTCCGATGGTGACCCCCAAGCCGCGAAAAGATCCGGGGTTGTCGGACGACGAGATTGCGGCGTGGCTCGGCGAGGGGACGCCTGATCCGAAAGTGTCGAAGCAGGACACCGTCGTCTACGAGTCCGTTCCGATGGAAGTCAAGCGGGCCGCGCTCGCAGGAAAAGCTCCCGAGCCCAAGCCAGCACCCACGCCACCGGCGAAGAAATTCCGCTCAGTGAAAGAAGAAGCGGCGGACATTATCCGCCGCCATTGGGCTCAAGTGCGCGGCACCGAACCGACCGAATGAGGCGTCGGCAATCGACGGCGGTGCTTAGTCAAAACGCAAAGGCAAGCCGCGCACTATTCCGCGTCGGTGGTGACGCCGGCGTCTTTATCGGCCTTGCGCTGCAGCAGTTCAGCGTTGTTGGCTTCGACCGCGTCTACGGCCCGCAGTCGGCGACGGAGGGCTACACAATCGGCATTCCACTTCCGCCACGCCGGGTCGGCCTTGAGTGCCGCCGCATCACCACCGACCTTGGACGCACGCAGCGCCAACGTCGATTCCGCCTGCTTCAGTTGCCGTTCGAGCGTGGTCCGTGACAGGGGCATGACTCAATCTCACCTTGCGTCCGCGCGAGGGATGGTTCCCAAAATCGGCGGAAATCCTGATTTTCCAACGCCACCGGGCAAAACCGGGGCCGAATCTGCGAATCGGGAAGAGTAACGGACTGGGCGATCCGTGTCCAGCGTTCTCGGGGAATGGTTCCACGCTGCCCGATGGGGTATGCTCGGGGGAAAGTCAATTTCCTGGCCTTTTCCTTGAGCGAGCAAGATGACCCAGTTCCGTACTGAACATGATTCGATGGGCGATGTGCAGGTTCCGGCCCAGGCGTATTACGGAGCGCAAACGCAGCGGGCGGTCGAAAATTTCCCGGTCTCCGGCTGGACGCTGAACCCGGACCTGATTCATGCCATGGGATTGGTGAAGTGGGCGGCGGGGATCGCCAACCGCGATCTGAACAAGCTCACTGGCACCGGCAAGAACCCGCTCAACGAGAAACAAGTCGAAGCAATGCTCGCCGCGGCGAAGGAAGTCGCCGCTGGAAAGTTCGACCACGAGTTCCCGATCGACGTCTTTCAGACCGGTTCAGGTACGTCGAGCAATATGAACGTCAATGAGGTGATCTCGAATCGCGCGATCGAGGTGACCGGCGGGGACCGCTTCGATCAGAAAAAGCCGATCCATCCCAACGATCACGTCAACATGGGGCAAAGCACGAACGACACCTTCCCCACGGCGATCCACGTCGCGGTCGCGGTGGCGATTCACCAGAAACTCATTCCCGCGCTGCAGAAATTCGCGGATGTCATAGCTGAAAAGGCGAAGGCGTGGGACAAAATCATCAAGATCGGCCGCACGCATCTTGCCGACGCCACGCCGCTGCGGCTCGGACAGGAATTCGGAGGCTTTGCGCGGCAGCTGATTCTGTCGGTCGATCGAGCTCATAAGGCGGCGGAACCGGTACTGGAATTGCCCGTCGGCGGGACCGCGGTTGGCACCGGCATCAACACCCATCCGGAGTTTGCCAAGCGGACTTGTGCGGCCCTTGCGCAGGAAACCGGCCTAGGTTTCTACGAAGCGGAAAATCACTTCGAGGCGAATGCCCAGCGCGACGGGCTGGTCGAGTGCCACGGTCAGTTGCGGGCGATTGCGACCACGCTGTTCAACGTCGCGAACAACATCCGCTGGCTCGGCAGTGGCCCGCGGTGCGGGTTCTACGAAGTGATGTTGCCCGACCGGCAGCCGGGCAGCTCGATCATGCCGGGGAAGGTCAACCCGGTGATGTGCGAAAGTCTGATGCAGGTCGCCGCGCGGGTGATTGGCAACGATCAGACCGTGGCGTTCAGCGGGGCGACCGGCGGTCAGTTCCAGCTCAACATCATGATGCCGGTGATGGGGCAAACCGCGCTGGAAAGCGTGCAGTTGCTCGCGCAAGGGACCAGTGCCTTCGTCGATCTCTGTGCGATCGATATGGAAGCCAATGAAGAGGCATGCAACGCTTCGGTGGAGCAGTCACTCGCGATGGTCACCAGTTTGAATCCGTATGTCGGCTACGAAAAAGCCGCAGCGCTGGCGAAAGAAGCCTTTAAGAGCGGCAAGACCGTGCGCGATCTCTGCCGCGAGCAGAACGTGCTGCCGGAAGACCAGTTGACCAAAGCCCTCGACCCGTGGAGCATGACCGAACCGCAGGCTTAACAAGCGGAAGGCAGACCATGAGTACAACAACAGCACCGCGCACGGACGGCGACCGTTTCGTCCTGCGCGATGTGAGTTGGGAGCGTTACGTCGACTTGCGTGACGACCCAACGCAGCTTCGCGTGAAGATGACTTACTTCCGAGGAGTGCTGGAACTCATGTCGCCATCCGGACCGCCTGAAACGATCAAACGGGTACTGGAGCAATTGATCGAAGTGTGGTGCGATGTGCACGACATCCCTTACAAAGCGTTTGGCAGTACGACTTATCGACGCGAAGACCAGGCAGCTGGGTTGGAACCGGACTCCTGCTACTACATTCAGGGTGTGGAAGCCATCGGTGAAAGGGTCGACCTTGATCTGATGGTCGATCCACCGCCCGATCTGGCGATTGAAGTCGATATCTCGTCGAGATCATCGCGACGACTTCCCATCTACGCAGCGCTTGGGGTTCCGGAAGTCTGGCGAACGAATGGCGAATGGCTGCACATGTACCAGCTCATTGGCGGTAGCTATTTGGAGATTGAGGAGAGTGAATCACTTCCAGGTCTAATGATGTGTGAGCTTGTAGACTTCCTTCGCCGCTCTAATCACACGCATAACCTGCAGTTCACTCGTGAATTCCGCACTTGGGCCGCTTCACAGAAACCCTCCACATGAAGTAAGGAGCATGCAGCGCCATGCCCGCGGAGCAGTTTCTAAAACCGGAAGTCATTCGGCGGGTCGCCCGGCTCGATCTGCGGGCGCGGTTTATCGTCGAAGGCTTTCTCACCGGTCTGCACGCCAGCCCGTTTCACGGGTTCAGCGTCGAATTCAGCGAGCATCGGCGGTACTCGCAGGGGGATGACCCGAAAGACATCGACTGGCTGGTCTACGCCAAAACTGACCGGTACTACATCAAGAAATATCAGGCCGAGACCAACATCAGCGGCTACCTGCTGATGGACCTGTCCGCCAGCATGGGCTACACGTATCGGCAGGAACTTACCAAGTTCGATTACGGTGTTTGTCTAGCGGCGGCGCTGGCGTATCTGATGGTTCATCAGCAGGACCCGGTCGGCCTGATGACGTTCGGTGAAAAGCTGGAATCGAGTCTGCCGCCGAAGAGCAAGCGGACGCAATTGGGCACCATTCTGAGCGTGCTCTCTAAAGCGCAGCCCACCGGGCAGACCGATCTCGCGGGGAACCTGCGACGGATCGCGGCGATGATCCGTCATAAAAGCCTGCTGATGATCTTCAGCGATCTGCTGTGCGAAACCGAACCCGTGCTGCAGGCGCTGCATCTGCTGCGTCATGCTGGCCATGACGTGATCGTCTTCCACATTCTCGACGAAGCCGAGGTGAACTTCCCGTTCGAGGGATTGATCGAGTTCGAGGATCCGGAGTCGGCAGATCGGCTGACGCTCGACGCTTCAGGAATGCGCGTCGATTATCTGGAGACGCTGAAGCAGCTGCGCGAGACCTACAAGCGGGAATGCCGGGCCATGGGAACCGACTACGTCGCGCTCGACACCAGCCTGCCGTTTGATCGGGCGCTGATCGAGTATCTGTCGCAACGTCAGGCCAGGTTTTAAGTTGCGGTTTAGGGGCGATCCTGTCCACCGGCCGTTCGCGAAGTTCCACCATGTTCCGCGATCGTCAGAGCCGTCATCGTCGGCAGTCACGCGGAATTGACGTAACCTCTCCGGCACTCGCCGCTTGTTTCACGCCCCAGCGCCCCGTACCATGAGAGTTCCGCCCTGATTTGTGCGAGTGCCTGCCGTTGCGCGGCGACAATTTCCCGCGACGCGTCCAGCATTCTCTCAAAGAATGGCGTAAGGCGAGACGAACGCCGGTCGAATTGCCTTTTTTCTCGACAGCGTTCGTTACTGCGTGGGTGATCTCATCTCGTTCATCGTGATTCGTTCTTGAAATACTGGATCAGGCAGGCTCATGAGCACGACCGGTCAGCCGCGCGAAGCGGTGATTGAGATTCGCAATCTCACCAAGATTTATCGCGATTTCTGGGGTCGCAAGAAGGTTCGTGCGGTCAACGCGCTGAGCCTCGATGTCTACAAGGGCGAGGTCTTTGGGCTCCTCGGTCCCAACGGATCGGGCAAGACGACCACCCTGAAGATGCTGCTGGGCTTGCTCTTCCCGACCGAGGGGGAGATCAAGATTCTCGGGCAGTCCGCGAGCGACGTCCGTAAGAACGAGCGCATCGGGTATCTCCCCGAAGAATCGTACCTCTACCGGTTTCTCACCGGCGAGGAAACGCTCGACTTCTACGGGCGGCTGTTCAATATGTCCGGTTCCGAGCGGAAGCAGCGCACCGACGACCTGCTGAAGCTGGTGAAAGTCGAGCACGCCCGCAAGCGGCAGTTGAAAGAGTACTCCAAGGGGATGACCCGCCGCATCGGTCTCGCGCAGGCACTCATCAATCATCCCGATCTGATTCTGCTCGATGAGCCGACCAGCGGTCTGGATCCGCTCGGCAGCCGCGACATGAAAGACCTGATTCTCGACTTGAAGAAGCAGGGCAAGACCATCGTGATGTGCAGCCACCTGCTCGCCGACGTGCAGGACGTGTGCGATCGCATCGCCATCCTCTACGGTGGTGAACTCAAGGTGCTCGGCCGTGTGGACGAACTCCTCAAGAGCCAGAATCAGACGCAGGTGCTCAGTGATCAGCTTTCGCCCGCGGCTCAAGCCGAGGTGGAAGCGGTGCTGAAGAAGCACGGTGCCAAGTATCAGGTGGATCACCCGACGGCGAACCTCGAAGAACTCTTCCTGCGAACCGTGCAGGAAAGCAAAGAACGTCCTGGTCGCCGGTTGATCGCCGATGAGCCGACCAGCAAGACATAGTCATCGCTGCTGACCGACCCGCGGCCTGTGCGGCGGTCGTCTCTGAGTCTTCGAGTCTGTTCGTTGCGAGTTCGGCAAGGTCCGGCAGATGAATTTCGATTCCGTCCCGTTTCCGCTCGATACGTCGTTCCAGTTGTGGCTGACCGTTTTCGGCAGTGCGACGCTGATCGTGCTGATCGTGTCGCTGCTGGCGACGGTGGCGTCGTTGGGTTCGCGCGGACTGGGGGTCTTTGCGAACGAACTCGGCGCAATGCTCGGCGACTTTGTCAGCATCTCGCCGCGGCGTGTGTTCGCACTCGCACAGTTAACGTTCCGCGAAGCGTACCGGCGCAAAGCACTGATGGTCTTCGTCGTGTTTGCAATTCTGCTGATGTTCGCCGGCTGGTTCCTCACCAGTTCGAATCTGCAGCCCGAATTCCAGGTCAAGGTGTATGTCTCGTTCGTGCTGCGGGCGCTCAGCTGGCTCGTCCTGCCGGTGGTGCTGCTACTGGCCTGCTGGGGGATCCCAGAAGACATTCGCTTGCGATCGATGCACACCGTGGTCACCAAGCCCGCCCGGCGACTGGAGATCGTGCTCGGCCGCATGCTCGGCTTTTCGTTCATCGGTTTGCTGGTCCTCACCGCCATGGCCACCGTGGGCGGATTCTGGATTCGCCGCCAGTTACCCGCCGAAGCGCAAGCCCAGCTCATTTGCCGTCAGCCGATCAGCGGAGAGCTCTCGTTCCGGGACCGGGAAGGAAACGACAAAGACGAACAAGGGGAAGCGCTGAAGCAGGGGATCAACGTCGGCGATATCTGGCTGTTTCACAGCTTCATTGAAGGAGCAACCAAAGCCCGTGCCGTGTGGACCTTCGACGATGTCGGACCGGATGTCCTCGACGCCGAAGGCAACCTGCTGCTCGAAAACCGCTTCCAGGCGTTCCGCAGTCACAAGGGGGACATGAAGCGGTCGATCTATTTCCAGTACATTTTCTTCAATCCGGAAACGGGTGTTCGCGCCCCGTATGATTTGAAAACCGTCGAAGAAAACCGCGGCCGAACCGATCGCATTCCGCGTAAATTCGCCAGCGTCAGCGGGACCGGCGGGATTACCGATCGCAAGACCTACGATCTCATTGAAGATCTGGTCACGAAGAACGGTCAGCTCACCGTCGAAGTCGCCTGTGTCGATCCTGGCCAGTATCTGGGCATGGCTCGCCCCGACCTCTTCATCCGTACGACCGATCTCCCGTTCGAGTCGGGCTATATCAAGGCCGTCGTGTGCATTGCCCTGATGCTGCTGGTCGTGACGTTCATCGGCGTTTCGGTCAGCACCTTCGTCAAAGGCCCGGTGGCGACGTTCCTGACCTTCGTCATCGTGATCGTGAGCTACTCCGCCCGGGATTTCATGGGCACGATCATCGGCGACCCGGATGCACTCGCCAAGGCCAAGCAGTATTCCGGCATGCAGGAGATGAAGAAGCTCGATGGCGGCGGCGTGCTCGAATCGATTTATCGCATCCTGACGCACATGAATCCCACGACCGAGCTGCCAGCGGGTCCGGCGACCGCCGTGATGAAGACGATCGACACCGGAATGGTGAACTTTCTCTGGCTCGTCTACCGCATTCTCCCGAACTTTGACTACTTCACCAAAAGCCAGCTTTATGTTGCGAACGGGTTTGATGTTCCGTTCAATCCGTCCGTGCTCGGCTGCCTGATGATCACTCTGGCCTACTTCATTCCCTGCGTCATTCTGGGCTACTTTGCCCTCCGCGTCCGGGAGCTGGAAGCGAAATGAACAACCTCACCTCACAACAGCGCAAGTTCGTTTATCTCGGCGCGATTCTGCTGCTGCTCATTCCCATCATTGCGCTGGGAATGCCCTCCGACGGCACGCCGAATTCCGGCGGCAGCATCGCGCGTCTGCGGCAGAAGCTCGACCTGGGCGAAAGCGATCTGGGTGATCTTGATCCCTCCGGCGCGGCAATGAACCTCGCGTTGCTCGGTCTCCGTGGTGTCGCGGCGAACATCCTCTGGATGAAGGTTGACGAACAGCGGAACCAGAAGGACTGGGCCGAACTCCGCATCACGACGGATTCGATCATCCGTCTGCAACCGCACTTTGAAAAGGTGTGGGAGTACAACGGCTGGAACATGGCGTACAACGTCTCGTCCGAATGGGACGCCGTCCCCGACCGCTACTTCTGGGTGAAGGAAGGCGGCAAGTTCATGCAGCGCGGCGTCGAGCGCAACCGTCGTTCGTCGTACCTGCGCTGGTACGTCGGCCGCATTTACGGTCCGAAGATCGGTCTTTCCGATGAGGCCCGCTACTTCCGCCGGTACTTCCGCCAGGACCCGGATCCGCGGTTCAAGAACGGCCCCGATCCCGAGTTCAATGCGAACGACGAGGACAATTACCTCGTCGCTAAACGCTGGTTCCAGGAAGCCAACGACGCCGAGGCGAACGGTGCCCGGCAGAACATCATGGACAGGTCGATTTTCCGTTCGTATCCGGCCCGCTCGCAGCTCGATTATGCCGCCGTACTTTATAAGTACGGCTTCAATGAAGAGTACGATCGCGAAGTCGGCGATCGCACACTGACCAATGACGAGGCCAAGGCCCTCGAAGTCCGTGTGCGGGAAAAGCTCAAAGAGGATACCCGTGCCGCCTGGGCACTCGGCCTCGACGACTGGACCCGGCGCTACGGACAGGAGTTGTTCTCCGTTGAATATCTGCCGGGCGTCATCGTGCAGATGCGGCTGGAAATGTCCGAAGACGAACTGCAGAACCTCGGCAAGACCCCTGAGGGGATCGCGCAGCTTCGCCGGGCCGTTGACCAGTATCAGAAGATGAACAACTACCGCTACTGGCGGACACGGGCGCTGTGCGAGTCGGAGACCAACACTGCGGAAGCGCACTGGTCACTGTTTGCCGCCGGGGAAGAATACCTCAAGCAGAACACGGCCGAGGCTCAGGAATTCGCTGAGAAATCCATGGAACTCTTCGAGAAGACGCTGGAGAAATATCCGGAGCTGCGCGACGAAGACAACTTCGTGGAAGAGGCGTTGAAGTCAGTTCTGATCTGGAACAAAGTACTGAATCTCCGCGGGACAAAACCGCCGGAAACGTTCCCGCTGAAGAGCCTGTGGGACGCCAAGCAGGCGATGGTGCCGGAGATCGAACGGCGGTTCGAACGCGATTCCCGGTCGAAGAACTAGCTCGACGTGCCGTTGCTGACGCCACTCCGGTGCGCCGATGCCGCCGGGGTGTCGTGCGTTTCCTGCCCGGGAAATGTTCAAAAGTGGATGGATTCGGGATTTCTCCGACCGGCCCGTCGTTATAATGCCCTGTTGCCCGAACCCGACCCGGTTCGTTGGTCTCCATCCTGAAAACGCGACACTGCTTACTCCTCTTGGTCAGTTAATCCGCATCCATGCCAGCGACGCTCGAAACTCAACGCCAGCGCAGCCTTCAAGACGCCTGCCGCTGCGCACAAATCGCCGAAGAATTCCGGGGCCGTGACACGGTCGTGCTCGATCTCACCGAGGTCACGCCGATCGTCGATTACTTCGTGATCACCACCGGTATCAACCCGCGGCAGATGGTCGCCCTGGCCGAAGAAGCCCGCGTGCAGATGAAGGGCCGCGGCAACGTCGGCCGCAATCTTGAAGGCGGTCACGATTCGTCCTGGCTGCTGGTCGACTTCGGCGATATCGTGCTCCACGTCTTCACCGCCGAGGCCCGCGATCTGTATGACCTGGAGCATCTCTGGGCCGACGGGAAAAAAGTCGACTGGCGGGCGGAACTCGGTCTGCCTCCGGCGAAAGTCGCAGTCCCGGTGTAATTCCGGCTGCCAAACGATATAACCCCAATTAGCCCCCGGTTGTCTGCAACCGGGGGCTTCTTCAATCACGGTCCCCCCGTTGCGGACAACGGGGGGCTAAATAGGCGACACGATGAATATCCTCTCCGAACTGCGGCACCGCTTGCGGTCGGCCCTGACCGGTCTTATCGATGATGTCGGTCCGTATGCGGAGATGCTGAAAACCACGCAGGACGCCAAGTTCGGCGATTTTCAGGCCAACTGTGCGATGTCGTTAGGCAAGCAGCTCAAGCGCCCGCCGCGCGATGTGGCAACCGACATCGTGGCCCGACTGCATGTCGCTGATGTCTGCGAACCCCCGGAAATTGCCGGGCCGGGCTTCATCAATCTGAAACTGCGCACCGACTGGCTGGCATCCGCGGTCACCGCGATGGTTCCCGATGACCGCCTCGGCGTGGCTCCCGTGATCACGCCGCGGACGTACATCGTTGATTACTCTTCACCGAACGTTGCGAAGCCGATGCACGTCGGGCACCTGCGCAGCACGGTCATTGGCCAGGCGCTCGATCGGGTGCTGAGGTTCCTCGGGCATGAAGTCTTCAGCGACAACCATGTCGGTGACTGGGGCACCCAGTTCGGCATGATCATCTACGGCTACAAACACTTCCGCGATGAAGCCGCCTACAGAGCGGCCCCGGTGGCGGAACTCGCGCGGCTGTACCGGTTGGTGAATCAGCTCAGCGATTATCACGGGGCGGTGAATGAGGCGGGCAACCTCGAGGCCGCCGTGCGGCTGGCGGAGTCGACACTCACCGATGCCCAACGCCGCGCGACGGCTGATCCCAAAGACAAAGAGGCCGCGAAAGCCGTTGGGAAAGCGGAAACCGGCGTCGCTGAGGCGAAGGCCGCGGTGAATTCGGCGAAGAAGAAGCGGGAGACCGTGGAAGCGGATTCCCAATTGAAGACGCTCGCAGACGCACATCCAAAGATCGCCGAACTCGCGCGGCTGGAAACGGCGAAGCTGCACGCGGGGGATGCGGAAAACCTCGCGCTGTGGCACGAGTTCATCCCGCAATGTCTTGCGGCGCTGGAAACCATGTATGACCGCTTTGGTGTGAAGTTCGATCTCACGCTCGGCGAAAGCTTCTACAACCCGATGCTCGCCGGGATCGTGGACGATCTGAAAGCGAAAGGCCTCGCCCGGGCAAGCGATGGTGCGACGTGTGTCTTCGTCGAAGGCAACGCCGCACCGTTCATCATCCAGAAAGCCGACGGTGCCTTCACCTACGCCACCAGTGATCTGGCGACAATCAAGTACCGCATCGAGCACTTGAATGCCGACGCGGCGCTCTATGTCGTGGATGCCCGCCAGAGCGAACATTTCCAACTGCTATTTTCTACTGCGAAGATGATGGGTTACGGCAATCTCGAATGTCGGCACATCAGCTTCGGCACGATCCTGGGTGATGATCGTCGACCGTTTAAAACGCGCGCGGGAGACACCGTCGGCCTGGAAAGCCTGCTCGATGAAGCCGTCGCGCGAGCCCGGGCGATTGTCGACGAGAACGATGACCGGAAGAAAGACGGTCCGGAACTCGACGCCGGGATGCGGGCCGAGGTTGCGGAGATTGTCGGCATCGGCGGCGTGATCTACGCCGATCTGCATCATAACCGTGACAGCGATTACGTCTTCAGTTGGGACAAGATGCTCGCCACGACCGGCGATACCGCGACGTACATTCAATACGCCTACGCCCGGGTCCGGGGCATCTTCGCCCGGAACGGACTCGATGCCGACTCATTGCGAAAAACTGGCGGCAAGATTCTGCTGAACACACCCGCCGAACGGCAAATGGCGCTGCAACTGCTGCGATTCGCCGACGCGCTGCACGATGTCGTGGTCGATTACCGCCCGAATCTGCTCACGCAGTATCTCTACAACACGGCCAACCTGTTCGCGACATTTTACGAGCACTGTCCGGTGCTGAAAGAACCCGACGCCGCCGTGCGCACCAGCCGGTTGCTGCTCTGTGATTTGACGGCCTGCGTGCTGAAGACGGGGTTGAACCTGCTCGGCATCCGCGTCGCCGAGAAGATGTAGCTCTTAAATGGGAGGGCGAAGCTCCTGCTGAGCCGCTGCGTGGCAGTCGGTTGGGATTCATCGCGGCTCAACAGGAGCTTCGCCCTCCCGCCGAGAAGATAAGACGCATCAACGGCTGGCGAAATGTTCTTGGTTGCGGTAGAATTCTATAGAATTCGGATCGCCCCGGAATGATCGCTCTCCCGACGAGAACTCTCCATGCGCTGGTGGTGTCTCTCTGTGTCGTTGATGCTGCTCGCGAGTTCGGTCGCCGGCGCGGAGCCCAGGCGGACAATCGACTTCAATCGCGATGTCCGGCCGATCCTGTCGAACAGCTGCTTCAAATGCCACGGCCCCGATGAGAAGGAACGCAAAGGCGGCACTGACGGCCTGCGACTCGACACGCTCGCCGGTGCGACCGTCGACCTCGGCGGTCAGCAGGGCATCAAGCCCGGGCAACCCGAAGCCAGCCTGATCATCAAGCGGATCACGGCGACCGATCCGGATGAAGTCATGCCGCCGCGCGGACATGGCAAACCGTTGTCGGCGGCCGAAGTGGAAACACTGTCGGAATGGATCCGGCAAGGCGCGACCTATGCGCTGCACTGGTCGTACGTGAAACCAGTCCGGCCCGCGCTGCCAACGGTGAAGAAGACCAACTGGGCACACACACCGGTCGACCGGTTCCTGCTCACGCGGCTGGAGAAGGAAGGGCTGACACCGCAACCTCCGGCGGAGGATCGCACGATGATCCGCCGCGTCGCGCTCGATCTCACGGGATTGCCGCCGACGTGGGACGAGGTGCAGGCGTTTCTGAACGACACCTCGGCGAACCGTTACGAGCGGATGGTCGACCAGTATCTGAAGAAGCCCGCGTACGGTGAGCACTGGGCACGGTTGTGGCTGGATCTCGCGCGGTATGCGGACTCCGCCGGTTACGCCGATGATCCCGCCCGCACGATCTGGGCGTACCGCGATTACGTGATCCGCTCGTTCCAGCAGAACAAGCCGTTCGATCAGTTCACGATCGAACAGATCGCCGGCGATTTGCTTCCGGATCCGAGCGACGAGCAACTGATTGCGACGGCGTTTCAGCGGAACACGCTCACCAACAGCGAAGGGGGCACGAACGATGAAGAGTTCCGCAACGTAGCGATTGTGGACCGCGTGAACACCACGATGGCGGTGTGGATGGGAACGACGATTGCCTGCGCTCAATGCCACACGCACAAGTACGACCCACTTTCGCAGGAAGAGTTCTTCAAGCTGTTCGCGTTCTACAACCAGTCACAGGACGCCGACCGCCGCGATGAATCACCGCTGCTGGAACTCTGGTCGGACGAACAACGGCAACAGAAGAAAACGTGGCAGGAAGAACTCGCGCGACTTGAGCAAACGCTGAAAACAACCACGCCCGAGTTAGCCGCTGCGCAACAGAAATGGGAAGCGTCTCTGCCGAAGAGTTTGCCGTGGAGTGCACTGTTACCCACTGCGGTCACGCGTCAAAGCGGTCAACCGGTGGTTGTCCAGAATGATGGCCACGTCACCGTCACGGAAGCGACGCCGAAGGATCAGTATGCGATCTCCATTCCGACTCATGTGCAGCGAACGCTCACAGCGCTCCGTTTAGAGACGCCATCCAACGCCGGGCTGGCGAGCGGAAATTTTGTGCTGAATCGTGTGCAGGCCGTGTTGGAACCCCCCGCGGGGGAACCGCTCAAGGGTCGGTTTGTTCGCATTGAGATTCCCGGCAACCAGAAGATCCTGTCGCTGGCGGAAGTACAGGTCTTCGCGGGCACCGAGAACGCCGCGCGGGCGGGGAAAGCCACGCAGAGTTCCACCGATTACGCGGGTCCACCGGAACTCGCGATCGACGGCAACACCGATGGCCGCTATGTCGAAGCGAAGTCGACGACGCACACCGCGATCTCCGATAACCCGTGGTGGGAAGTCGAACTGAAAGCCGCGACGCCGATCGACCGCCTCGCCATCTGGAACCGCACCGATAATGGCGTGAGCAACCGGCTGGCCCAGTTCCGCGTTGTGGTGCTGGATGACAACCGTCAAACCGTGTGGGAAAAATCGGTCGCCGAGCCGCCTAGCCCCAGTGTCGAGCTATCGTTATCCGGAGCGCGGCCGATCGTCTTCGCCGCCGCGTTTGCGGATTTCTCGCAAACCGGTTTCGACCCGGCCGACGTGTTGCTCGACAAGCCGGCCGGAGGCAAAAAACTGACCGGCTGGGCCGTCGGCGGACAGATTCCACAAGCACATCATCTCACGCTGTTGCCCAGTGCGGCGGTCGATCTTTATCCCGGAAGCGTATTGAGAATCACACTGTCGCAGGAGTCCGAACACCAGAACCATTTGCTTGGCCAATTCCGCTTGATGATGACGAGCGAACCGCAGGCGGCGACGCTCGCCCGTATCCCAGCGGATGTGCTCGGCATCCTGCCGAAGGCCGTCACTGAACGAAGTGCGGCTGAGCAGGAGACGCTCGCGGCGTACTACCGCAGCATCGCACCGGAACTGCAGCCCGCGCGTGAGCGTAAAGTGGCGGTGCAGAAATCGCTAACTGACATGAAGCCGTACACGACGGTGCCGGTGATGCGCGATCTTGCTGCTAAAGAACGTCGCAAAACGCAGCTGCAGCATCGCGGCAATTTCATGGATCTGGGGCAGGATGTCACCGAAGGAGTGCCTGCCGTCTTTCATTCGCTGCCGAGCGACCTGCCGCCGAACCGCATGGCTCTCGCACGATGGCTGATCGATCGTGAAAACCCGCTCACCGCAAGGGTGATGGTGAACCGGTTGTGGGAACAACTCTTCGGCATCGGGATTGTCGCCACGAGTGAAGAGTTCGGCTCGCAGGGAGAGTTGCCCTCTCATCCCGAATTGCTCGACTGGCTCGCTGTCGAATTCATGGACAGCGGCTGGAACATCCAGCACATGCTCAAGCTGTTGGTCATGTCCGCGGCATATCGGCAGGCGTCCACAGTGACTTCCGAGTCCTTCCAGCGGGATCCGGAGAATCGGCTGCTGGCCCGGGGGCCGCGGTTCCGGATGTCGGCGGAAATGATTCGCGACCAGGCGCTCGCCGTCAGCGGGCTGCTCAGTCCGAAGCAGTTCGGTCCGCCGGTCAATCCGCCCCAACCCAAGCTGGGCTTGAGCGCGGCGTTCGGGAGCGCCGTCGACTGGCAGACCAGTGCTGGCGAGGACAAGTTCCGCCGGGCGCTCTATACGACATGGCGGCGTTCGAATCCGTATCCGTCGATGTCCACGTTTGATGCGCCGAACCGGGAAGTCTGCACGCTGCGGCGGTCGCGCACGAACACGCCGCTGCAGGCCTTGGTCACGCTGAATGACCCGGTCTACATCGAAGCGGCCCAGGCCCTCGCCCGCAAGACCCTGAGCCAGGGCGGAGCGACGATCGATGATCAAGTGCGATGGGTGTGGGAAACCTGCCTGTCGCGTCCACCGACCGACGCCGAACAGCATTCCGTCATCATGCTGTTTGAAGGCACAAAGAAGCGATTGGCCGGGCAGACGGAGAGCGCGATGAAGCTGGCTACGAATCCGCTCGGCCCGGTCCCGGAGGGCATGGACATCGTCGCGCTTGCAGCCTGGTCAGTGACCGCGAACGCGATCCTGAACCTCGACGAAATGTTCATGCGGCGATGATTCGATCCCTCGGGATCTGAGAAACGAAGACGGTTAGCGTCCGACGAGGAGAGACTTTCAATGACCACACAACACGAGCTGCTGGCGATGCAGACGCGGCGGCACTTTCTGCGGACCGGCGGCGTGGGACTGGGGTCGCTCGCCTTGTCCGCGTTGTCGCCGAGTCCCGCTCGCGCTGCCAGCGGCGTTGACGCCGTCATTAATCCTCTTGCGCCGCATCAGCCGCATTTCCAGCCGAAGGCGAAGCGGGTTATCTATCTGCACATGACGGGTTCGCCGCCGCACCTCGATCTCTTTGATTACAAGCCCGAACTCGTCAAACGGACGGGGCAGGATTGTCCCGACACGTACCTCAAAGGCCGGCGATTTGCGTTCACTTCCGGGGTGCCAAAACTCCTCGGCACGCCACGGACTTTCACGCAGCACGGTGACGGGGGCGTGTGGATGTCGGACGCGATTCCGCATCTGCACGGCGTGGCGGATGACCTGTGCGTGATCCGTTCGATGTTCACTGAACAGTTCAATCATGCGCCGGCGGAACTGCTGCTCTACACCGGGTCGGCGCGATCCGGGCGGCCGTCGATGGGTTCGTGGGTCACGTATGGCCTCGGCACCGAGAATGAAAACCTGCCTGGTTTCGTCGTGCTGATCTCCAGCGGGGTACAGCCCAACGGTGGGAAGAACTCGTTCGGCAGCGGGTTTCTTCCGTCGGTGTATCAGGGCGTGCAATGCCGGTCGCAGGGTGATCCCGTGTTGTATGCCTCCGACCCTGAAGGAATGGATCGTGAACTCCGGCGGATGAGTCTCGACACGCTGCGTGATCTCAATTCGCAACAGGCCGGTGAGTTGGGACATCCTGAGACGCTGACCCGTATCGCGCAGTATGAACTCGCCTTCCGGATGCAGATGTCCGTTCCCGAGGTCATGGACATCACGCGGGAATCGAAGCACACGATCGAAGCGTACGGAGCGCAACCCGGCGCGGCGAGCTTTGCGAATAACTGTCTGCTCGCACGGCGACTCCTGGAGCAAGGCGTGCGGTATGTGCAACTTTTCGACTGGGGCTGGGACTTCCACGGCACCGGGCCGAACGAAGACATTCGCGACGGTCTCACCAAGAAGTGTGCGACGATGGACAAGCCCGTCGCGGCGCTCATCAACGATCTGCGACAGCGCGGGCTGCTCGAGGACACGCTCATCGTCTGGGGCGGCGAATTCGGCCGCACGCCGTTCCGGGAAGGTCGCACGGCCAGTGGCAGCATTCTCGGTCGCGATCACTATCCCGACTGCTATTGCGTGTTCCTCGCCGGCGGCGGCGTCAAAGGCGGCATGATGCACGGCGAGACCGACGACCTCGGCTTCGGCGTCGCGAAGGACAAGGTCCACGTGCACGATCTGCAGGCGACGATCATGCATCTGCTGGGGTTCGACCACGAGCGGCTGACATACCGCTTCCAGGGTCGCGACTACCGTCTGACTGATGTGCACGGCCACGTGGTCAGAGAGATCCTCGCCTGATCCGCTTGCGCTTTGCGGACAAAGTGAGCTTCGAGAGACACGGCTCTTAATGTGAGCGTGTGATCCGCGAAGCGCAAGCGAGGTCCTTTTTTCTCGCGATCACAAAAGTTGGGAACTCCGCTTCCAGACATGGCGTCTGAGCGGTATCGTGATCGCCGTCGGCGGTGATGGTGTTCGTTCTGACTCTGTCTGGAGCAAGCCATGCGTTCGCTAACCGTGCCTGTCGTGACTCTGTTTCTCGTCTCCGCGGCGTGTCTGGCCTACGAGTTTCCCGCCGAACCCTTCCTCTCACGGGTCGCCCTGCGGGAGTACGCGGCGCGGGATAAGCCCTGTCCGCCCGGTCTGTCGAAGATCGAGATCCCCCGCGATCTCCCCGCCGAAGCGAAGACCGCGGTGACGAACTTCCAGACGGAAGCCGACGCGATCCGGAAGAAAGCGGACGAGGACATTCGCGCCAAAGGGGATCAGCTCGCCGCCTCGCTCAAGACCATTCAGGATCAATACACCCGCGACGCCAAGCTGGATGAAGCGGTCGCCGTTCGCGACCTGATCCGCAAGCTGCAGGCGGCTCATCTGCCGGTACTGCAGTATCCGGGAAGCCTGATGCCGCTCCGTGAGCACGTGGGCGAAACATTCTATTTTGAAGTGACGGGCCGAACCGGGAGCTCGATCTGGGGAACCGAAGTCTACACGCTCGATTCCGATCTCGGGACCGCCGCGGTGCATATCGGCGCCCTGAAGGAAGGGGAAACCGGCATCGTACAGGTCACGATCGTCAAATCGCCAGAGCAGCACGTGTCGTCGACACAGAACGGCGTGCGCTCCGGCAGCTGGAGCAGCTATCCCGCGAGCTACACCGTGCAGAAGTGGGCGGGGCCGCGCGCCGCACCCAAGTAAACATCTCTGATGCACATCGAAGCCCAGCATTTTCCCCACCCTGGGCTTTCTTTGCTTTGTGCGTGAACGCAAGCTCGGCGATCCGCGGCACCCTTGCAGCGGCCAGTCCACGTTCAGAGTGCGTTTGTTCGCCCATTCCATTTGACAAATCAGAATCTGCGCATTCATACTGCCGAGACTCTTTTGGGTCCAACTCAGGCACCCCTTCGACTCCATGCCTTCATCACGTCATCAACGGAGATTCCAGTCAGATGGAAGACAGCGTTTCCGCCGGTCACCGTGCGCCTACAAACTCGGAAGGCCGGGCATACATTCACAGCCGTTGCCAGCAACCTACGATGATCACAGGCTCACACTGGGTGGGGCTGTGTAACCCGTTCAGCCAGACGTCAGGAACGATTTGCTCCCATTGCGGCAACGCCTTCCCGGTTAAAGAATTCGTTTGGGCCGATACACAAGAAAATTTATTACGATATCTGCGACGGATTCGGAGTGAGTCGCCAATCTTGTGGCGCTTATGGTACTGGTGCTTCGGACCGATCTGCGGCGCGGCGATGATCGGGATACTGCTCTATTTCATCGGTCCTCACATTCCCATGAAAGACAAGCTGCCCGCTCCAGCTTGGGGGGCAATCGGAGCCTTCTTCGGGCTCTTTTTGATTCCCTATGCCGTCACCCCGTGGCTCATTCCTCGCGTGACCGGCATCCGCTTCCACGAAAAACGGTGATGTGGTCTCAGAAGGCTCCACAGAACAACGGCATCACGCCAGAAGCTTCGTCGCGACTTCGCCGTGCACGTCGGTCAATCGATACTTGCGGCCCTGGAACTTGTAAACGAGCTGCAGGTGATCGATGCCGAGCAGATGCAGGATCGTCGCCTGCAGGTCATGAACGTGGACCTTGTCCTTCACCGTGTAGTAACCGATTTCGTCGGTTTCGCCGATGGTAACGCCGGGTTTGAATCCGCCGCCGGCCATCCACATCGTGTAGGCCTCGATGTGATGGTCGCGGCCCATGAGATCGCGCGGTTCGCCCTGCGGCGTGCGGCCGAACTCACCGCCCCACACAACAATCGTGTCGTCCAGTAGCCCGCGCTGTTTGAGGTCCTTCACGAGCGCGGCACTGGCCTGATCGACTTCCTTGCAGCGTTCGTCGAGCGACTTGCCCAACTCGGTGCCCGGGTTGCCGTGGTGATCCCAATCGGTGTGATAGAGTTGGACGAAACGCGTGCCTCGTTCGACGAGCCGCCGCGCGAGCAGGCAGTTATTCGCGAAGGACGGCTTGCCCGGTGTCGCCCCATAGAGATCCAGCGTGGCCTGCGTTTCACCGGACAGATCGACGAGCTCCGGGGCACTCGTCTGCATGCGAAACGCCATCTCATACTGCGCGATCCGCGTGGCGATTTCCGGATCCTGCTGTTCGCCGAGATGAAACGAGTTTAGATCGTTCACCGCGGTGATAAATTCCCGCTGACGTTCGTGATTGATACCCGGCGGATTCGACAGATTCAGAATCGGCTCCTTTCCCGATCGCAGCGGCACCCCCTGATAATTCGTCGGCAGAAAGCCGCTCGCCCAGAGGGGCGCACCGCCGCGCGGACCCCGCGGACCGGATTGCAGCACCACAAAGCCCGGGAGATCGTCGGCCTCGCTGCCGATTCCGTAGGTGACCCACGCCCCCATCGACGGGCGGCCCATGAACTGCGGCGAGCCCGTGTTGACGAACAGCTTCGCCGGGCCGTGGTTGAACACGTCCGTCGCCATTGACTTCACGATGCAGACGTCATCAACGATCTTCGAAAAGTACGGCAGCAGTTCGCTGACTTCCGCGCCGCATTCCCCATGCTTGGCAAACTTGCGCACTGAGCCCAGCAGCTTGGCATCGCGCTTGATGAACGCGAACCGCTTACCGGCGACATACGATTCTGGAATCACCTGGCCGTGCAGCTCGCGCAGCTTGGGCTTGTCATCAAACAGTTCGAGAGGACTCGGCCCTCCCGCCATGAACATGAAGATGACCGCCTTGGCCTTCGGTGCATGATGCAGGCCGCGACTTCCCGCCACAAAACCGAACGGTTGCACCGGTGCAGAATTCTCAACCTGCGGCCCGGCTGATGCCGATCGCTGCATCAGCGATGACAACGCCATCGCCCCAACGCCCACTTGACAATCGCGAAAAAAATGCCGCCGGGTGATGTCGCGCAACGGCGTGGCTGATGCGAGCGACTGATTCATGACGGTTCCTCGTCCGGTTCGACGGACAGCCAATCTTCAGCAC
>DASRYX010000159.1:0-2314 GCA_035686985.1 Planctomycetaceae bacterium
GACTCGGCGTCGCCGGGTTCTGCTGGTTGTGGACCGTGCAGGAAACCGCGCCCCCCGCCGCACAACTCGGCAAAGCTCCGTTTGTGCTGTTCTATCCCGGTTCGTCCGGCTATTTCCTTCACGCGCGATACAAAGCCCCGCAGGCCGGCCCATTCCTGCGCAGCTATGAAGCGCTGATGCGCGAGGGCGACGTGCTGCATGAAGGAACGCATCCGCCGGGATTGTTTCTTGTCTTTCATGGATTGATTGCGTTCATCGACGCACAGCCGTGGGTGATTCCGTGGCTGCAATCGACGGAGCCGCAATCGGTTCAGGAAGCCTTTGAGGTCATCCGCGAGAACGAACAGCGCAGTCTCCACGGACTTGATAAGCCAGCGGATCGGGCCGTGTTGTGGCTGGCAACGTTGCTCGCCATGACGGCCACCGCGGTGACCGTCTGGCCGCTGTATGGTCATCTCCGCGCGACATATGACCGGCCCACGTCATGGACCGCGACCGCACTGTGGCCCGCGGTCCCCGCCGCGGCGGTGTTCCTGCCGAAGTCCGATGCCGTCTTCCCGTTCCTCGCCTGTCTCACGTTGTTGATGCTGATGAAGTCGCTGCATCATCGTTCGCTGTGGCGCGGGTTGGTCGCAGGATTGATTCTCTTTGCGGCACTGTTCAGCAGTCTGGCGTTTCTCCCGGTGATGTTGTTCGGCGTTCTCGGCACCATCGCGTACGGTGTGCGGGACAGCGATCGGCAACAGGGATTACGAAATCTGCTGCCGACGGTGATGGGCGTGATTGTGGGACTGCTGGTGCCGATCGTCTTGCTGTGGCTCGTCACGCGAATGAATCTGTTCACGGTGTGGAGCTGGAATCTGCACAATCACGCGGGGTTTTATGGAAAATTCACCCGCACCTATTGGAAATGGCTGCTGGTCAACCCGGCGGAACTGGGGTTCGCGCTCGGCGCGCCGCTGACGATCGCCGCGATGATCGGCCTGCCGCTGCGCCGGCAGTGGACCGAGTGGTCGCACGCCGACGTGATGGCGGTTCTCGCGGTGGGTGTGTGGGGACTGCTCTGGTTGTCCGGAAAAAACAGCGGGGAGGCCGCGCGGCTGTGGGTGTTGTTCCTGCCCGCCGCCGTGTGGATGGCCGCCAACGGCTGGCAGCACGCCGCGGTGTCGACCAGGCAGCGCTGGCTGTGGCTGGCCCTGCAACTGGCGGTGTCGATTGCGACGGTGCACCGCGTCGCAGGATTTCATTTCGGGTGATCGCACCGGGAGAAACCGTTACGCCGCCGCGTCAAAGTTGATTCAGCGCATAACCCCGGGATGTTCGATCACTCAGAGAAGCCCAGGGTTTCTTAACCCTGGGTCTCTTCGCAGTGGACCCACGGTTAAGAAACCGTGGGCTTCCGGGGAAGTTGATGCATTTGCGGCGTCCAATTTGGTGGAGTCTGACAATCGCGGCGAGTCTGCTGCTGATCGCGGGCTGCGCGGACGATCCCTCGCCGTTTACCGAAACCCGGTTACCAGATCAGGTACTTCAGCCGGAAGAGTGGGAAGCGTTCCAGCGGATCGTCGACGCCTTGCCGGCTCCGAAACTTCTCGAGATGCCGACGGTCTATCCGCCGCTGCCGAACTGGATCGAAACGCGATCGCTGCCGGTGTATGAACTGGTCGCCGAAGAACAGCGGATGCTCGCAGAATCGTGGAACGTCGAGGTGGTCCTGAAAGAGTTGGTGCAAAGCAAGACTCTGAAGCGACTGCTGCAGGACGAAAAATTATCGCCGGAGCAGTTCGTCGGCATCACCCTCACAGTGGCCGCCGCGCTCGCCCGCGCTCAGCTCGAGGAGGACTACGATTTCGCCGATTATCTCCGCACGGCGAATGAAGAAGTCACCGTGCTGCAGCGCGATCGCCGGTTGTATTCGGCGATGACGCCCGACACCCGGCATCAGGTGCTGCGCGATGCGATGTGGCTGCATCGGGTCGATCGCATCACGCGTCTCAGCAGCGTTCCCCCGGAGAACGTGATGCTGGTGCGGCAGCATCGTGAGTTCTTGAGCCAGAACCTGCCGAAACGCTTCCAGCGGCCGCCGCTGGATGACGTGACGGACATGCTCGCCGAACGCGGGCTGCCGTTCGTGGAAATGTCCGCCAGCGGCTACGACGACCACCTGGAATGGGACCCCGCCGAAGCCCTCGGCGGCAAATGATGTTTCCATTGGAAGCCCAGGGATTTCCATCCCTGGGTCTCCTCAAGCGACGATATCAGTCACGGCGTGTCCAAACACGTCCGTCAGCCGCATATCGCGGCCGCCGAAGCG
>DASRYX010000160.1:0-2451 GCA_035686985.1 Planctomycetaceae bacterium
CGTTGGATACTCGACCAGGACCGACGCGCCGGTTTACAGTAGGTGCGAGGATTGCAGTCCATGTCGGTCACGCCGGATATCGATGAGAATGGAACGGCCTGCGCTGGTTCGTCTTCGCGCGGCTATTGGCTGGCGATCACGACGCTGCTCCTGATTCCGGCGATCTTGGGAGCGTGGTCGGCTTCCGTCTGGACGCCGACGCATGATGAGTACTGGCATCTGCCGCTGGGACTTTACGCGCTGCGGACCGGGGACGCTCGGCCGGATCCGATCAATCCGCCGCTCGTGCGGATGTGGGCGGCTTTGCCGTTGTGGCTGGGTGGCGTCTTCTCCGGAGAAGTGACATTCCCGGCGAAAGATGCGTATGCCGTCGGGGACGCGTTTCAGCGGGCTCATCCCGAGGATCACCGCGAGCAGTTCCTCACGGGGCGATTGATGATGCTGCCGTTCGGGATGCTCGGCGGTGTGATCGTCGTCTGGTGGGCAAGGCACTGGTGGGGCGATGCCGCGGGATTGCTCGCCGCCGCGCTGTGGTGTGGATGTCCGATCCTGCTGGCTCACGCGGCGATCGTGGCGCATGATTTTCCCGCCACCGTTGCCACTCTTGCCGTGCTTGTTGCTACGTTGAAGGATCGAGAACGGCTGCACGCATTCGGATCATTTCTTATCGGTGGACTGATCGGTCTCGCGTGCCTGATTAAGTTTTCGGCGCTGATACTGCTAGGGATCACACCGCTGTGCTGGTGGATCCTTCCCAGATCGAACACAGTAACGATCCGGCAAGCCGTTCTCGCCTTGGCAAAGATGCTGTGCGCGTGGTGGGTCGTGCTGCACATTGGCTATCTCGCCGACAGTCTGAACGGTCAACCGCTGCCGTCATTGCCGTGGCATCTCGCCTGGCTGCCGCGCGGGTTCGTACATGGTGTGGATGCCTTAAGGGCGACGTTGAAGGTCCCGCACCCGGTGTATCTCGACGGCGAATGGAGCCTGATGGGATTCCGCACGTATTACGTGATGGCGCTGCTGTATCAATTACCGCTCGGCCTCTACGGCTGCCTTCTGCTCGCGGTGTTCCTCGCTTTGAAGGACCGCGGCGATGCGATCGAGCGACGACGGTTGATCGCGCTGGTCGTGGTGATGTTTGCGGTGCTGATTCCCGCGAGTCTTTCCAGAAATCAACTCGGCTTGCGGTATGTGATGCCGGCTGTTCCGCTGCTGATTCTGCTCGCGGCTCGGGCAGCGCGCCAGTGGTCGGACGCCGGTTCACCGCGGCGGATCGCGGTGCTGCTGATGGCGGGTTTGGCGCTCGCTTCGCTGCGATATCATCCGCATCATCTTTCGTACTTCAATGAGTTCGCGGGGGGGCCAGAGCGCGGCTACACCCATCTCGTCGACTCAAACCTCGACTGGGGACAGGACCTGCACGCGCTGCACGATTACCTGCACGATCATCCGGCGGACGAGCCGCTCCATCTCGCCTACTTCGGCACCGCATCGCCAGCGATGTTGGGCATCGATTACCGATTCCCACCGGCTCCGCAGCCGCAACCGGGACGCTATGCCATCAGCGTGAATTTCGTCGCCGGGCGGCCACACATGCTGCGCGATCTCAACGGCCGCGAACGCATGGTCGCGCTCGATGAATTCGCCCCATTCCGTTTCTTCACGCCGAAAGCGCGAATGGGCTACAGCATTTTCTACTACGAACTCTCGCCCGAGGATGTCGCGCGGTATCACAGAGAACGCGAGAGGATGCTGCGCGAGTTTGGTGGACGCTGAGCTACACGGCCACGCGGCGCGAAACCGCAAGCGGGTCTGGCTCTTGACGCTCGACTCTCCGCTCTCGACTACAGAATCCCCGGCCCCTTCACATCAATGCCCTTGAGCATCATCTTCAGTTCTTCCGCATTCGGGCTGATTTCGAAGGCGTCGTTGCGGCTGATGAATTCCATCTTGAGGAAGTGGTGCAGACTGTCGTTGAACTGCTGCATCCCTTCCGCTTTGCCGATACGGATCGCCGCGGGGAGTTTTTCGTCGGAGCTTTCCAGGATCAGTTTGCGGATCGTGCCGTTGAAAATCATGATTTCCTGGATCGGCACACGCTTCGGCTTATCGACGATGGTCGCGAGCAGTTTCTGCGCGACGATCGCCTTCATGTTGAAGCCCATCGAGCTGCGCAGGGCGTTGTGCATGCTCTGCGGGAACAGGTCGAGAATACGACCGATGGTCGACGGAGCGGAGGACGCGTGAATTGTTCCGTACACAAGGTGCCCGGTTTCGGCGGCGTGCATGGCGGTTTCGAAGGTTTCGCGGTCACGCATTTCGCCCACGAGCATGATGTCGGGGTCCTGACGCACGGCGTGCTTCATCGCGACGTGGAAGTCGATCACGTCGCAACCCAGTTCACGCTGATTGATCAGACACTTGTCGGCGGTGTAGACAAATTCGACG
>DASRYX010000161.1:0-3073 GCA_035686985.1 Planctomycetaceae bacterium
GCTGATGTATGACATCGCTAACGGGGCGATGCGTTCCCGATATCTCGCGATCCTGGCGTCCATTTCGGGTTTGACATGGACTGTCGTTGCCTGGACCGTCTTTGTGCCGTTAATGAAGCTGTCACCGCTGGTCGAGCAACAGCCGTGGTTGCTGACCTTTTTCTACGCCTCGGTCGCCTTCCACGGGTTTCTGTATCTCACGAACATCATCTCGCTGTGCATGCCCTCCGCCGCCGAACACTGTTCTGAATGGGAAGGCGGCTGATCTGATTGACGCCGGGCATTTTCCTCAATGCCCGGCGTCTGCATTTCTGGCAAATCGAACAAGTGTTCTTCGTGATCTGTAGTCTTGCCGATTGAAATGCAGAAGTCCGGCATCCAAAGCAGATGCCGGACTTCAAGCACTAATACGCGAACAGAAACTCGCGGTGATTCAGCAGCGTCCACAAGACGTCTTCAATCACCGTGCGGCGGTTAGCGTCAGATTGATTGAACATCGTCAGCAGCAGTTCGCGTTCCGCCGAGTCGGCGGGGCGGGAGAGCGTCGCGAGATAGAGCTCGTCGATGATCTCGGTCGGTGACAGCGTGGACGCCGCGAGCCGGGCCGCGCGGCCGTTGTCGCTGTGGAGTTTCTGGGCGACCGTTTTCCCGGCGACGAGTTGCAGTGCTTGTTGGAATGTCGTTGACGCTTCGCGTTCGCACTCACACGCCAAGGCGCGGGCCGGGCGACCGAACGCTTCGAGGAACGGGTGCTTGTATTCGCCATCGGGAAGCGAGACCGCGGTCACTCCCACTGGTGACTCCGGGAAATTTTCTGCCACCTCGGTGGCCTGGCTGATTGCGTCCAGCAGTGCTTCCGCGGGCCGCAAGCGGATTTGTGCGTGGGAGAAGTATTTCACGTCGTCGGCGTTGGTCACTGTCGGCCGGAAGTCGAACTGATAGACGTGCGACTTTGCGATCAATCTCAGCACGTGCTTGCGATCAAACCCGCTGGCGATGAATTCCTTCGCCAGTTCATCGAGCAGTTCCGGATGGCTCGGCGGATTGCTGTCGCGGACATCGTCCACCGGATCGATCAACCCGCGGCCGAACAGGTGGTACCACATCCGGTTTACGCTGTTGCGGGCAAACCAGCGGTTATCCGGAGCGGTGAGCCACTCGGCGAAGGCGATCCGGCGATCGGCGGTGGGTTCGATGGTGACCGGGCCGACATCGAGCAGCATCGGTTTGACAATCGCATCGGTGCGCGGATGCTGCACTTCGCCGCGATCACCGATGTAAACGACATCTTCCTTGTCGTAGCTATGGTTGAAGTAATCGCCTTCCTTGAACTTCAGCCGTTTGAAGAACGCGGCGAGGCCGTGGAAGTCCTCCTGCGTCCAGCGTTCGCCGGGATGATTGTGGCAGCGGGCGCATTGAATGCGGATGCCGAGGAAGAGTTGCGAGACTTCTTCGGCGGCGAGCTGCGCGTCAACTTCGGTGCCGATGCCGCCGATGCGCATTCGTCGCCAGAAACTCGCGGGCGGGTTTTCGTAGTTCGGTCCGGCCGCGGTGAGAATCGTGCGGGCAAACACATCCTCGGGCATGTTCTCGGCCATCGCGGCGCGAATCCAGGCGTGATATTTCATCGACCCGAACTTGCCGGTGAACCGCTGGTTATTGCCGAGTCGGTCGCTCCACTTCATCGCCCACCAGTCAGCGAAAGCGGGTGTGTCGAGAAGTTGATCGATCAACCGGTCGCGCTTATCCGGTTGGGTGTCCGCGATGAACGCCCGCACGTCCGATGGTTCCGGCAACCGCCCGATGAGATCGAGCGTCGCGCGGCGCAGAAAGACGATGTCAGAACAGAGCGGCGAAGGTTCGATCTCCAGTTGCGCGAGTTTCGCCAGTACGTGCCGGTCGACGAAATTCTTCGCGGCGATCTGCGGCGGTTGATAGCCCGTCACCGTTTCCCGGAACAAGAGTTTCGCCGTCGCGAACCGGCCGCAGAACTCCGCGGTGATGCCGGCTTCCCCGCGGCGTTTGCGTGACACTTCGCCCGCACGATTGACCGAGGCGACCGCGTCGTCGCTCGACGACCATTTGCAGAGTGTCGTGACATCGCGCTCGACACCGTCGGCGAAGCGTGCGGTCACTTTCAGCGCGAGTGATGTCTGCGCCGGCTCGAGTTGCTGCTGATCGGGCGTGATCACGAGTGCCGCAATCGCCGGTGCTGTGGCACTATCATCGATCGCCCCGGCGGCGATCCATCGCTGCAGGATGCGGTAATCGTTGGAATCGACCGTGATCAACCGGCCCCCGGCGTGGGGGATCTGGTTGGTCGCTTTGAGCAGAATCAGACTGCGATCCGGTTCAAAGAGATTGATCCGCCGGACGCCGGTTTCACGGGTCAGTGTGTCGCGGTCGAGGGCGGGGTCGAAGCCCCGCAGGCTGAGCCGAAACCCGGCCTTCCCCGTCGGCGTGCCGTGACAGGTCCCCGAGTTGCACCCGAGCTTGGTCAGCGTCGGCAACACGTCATGACGGAAGCTAACCGCGCGGTCCTCGGCGACCACGATATCTGCGACCATCACAATGGCCACCGCCACTGCGGCAATCGTTGTTCTCTGCGTCAAAATCACCGTCGGCCCTCAGGGTGGAGAAACTTTCGCTGGACGCGCGGCAGCGGATCATCCATAATACATCATCAATCGTTGATGGGAAAGCCGTTTTCGCGCCGCCGGCATCCTGGAAGAGGAAATTGTGATGTCGGAAACCACGCAAACCGCGTGTGCTGATTTTCGTCGTGGGATGATGTCCCGCCGGGCGGCGCTGCAGGTGGGCGCATTTGGCGGGTTGTCGTTATCGCAGATGTTGCGGGCCGAGCAGGTCAATCCGCGGGCGAAGTCGGCGACGGCGAAGAGCGCGATTCTCCTCTTTCAGTTTGGCGGGCCGAGTCATCTCGACACGTTCGACCCGAAACCCGACGCCCCCGCAGAGATCCGCGGCGAGTTCAATTCCATCCCGACCAACGTCGACGGTCGCCGGATTTGCGAACACCTGCCGAAGCTCGCGGGCATGGCCGACCAGTACTCGC
>DASRYX010000162.1:0-10123 GCA_035686985.1 Planctomycetaceae bacterium
ACGGCACGCGGCCGAATCAGCCGAATGTCGGCAACAACCCGTTCAACAAGCCGGGTGGTAATCAGGATCTGAAAGACAAGCTCGACGGTCTCAAGCCGAAAGATGGGCCGCAGTTCGGCAACAAGCCGGTGCTGCCCGGAAACAACCAACCGGGGGGCAAAGGTCCCGACCTGGGAAGTCATCTGCAGAATGAGCTGAACAAGAATCCGAAGCTCAAGGAACAGTTCGAAGCACTGAAGAAGCCCCGGACCGAAGGCGGCAACAAGGATCTCAAAGATGTCCTCGGCGGCGATCGCGTGAGAAATCCAGATGGCAAGCCGGGACCGTTGCCGACCGACACGATGTTCGGCAAGTTCAACCCGAAGGTCGATCTGCAAAAGGGTGCGACGCCGATCAAGATCGATCGCGACAACCTGATGGCGTCGATCAAGAAGCATCAGGATCCGGGCGATCCGAAGATCAAGCTGGATCTTCCGAAGCAGAAGGGCCCGCGGAACGAGCAGGAACTGCAGAACATGTTCCTGAAGCTCAAGGACGATCCGCAGTTCAAACGGACCGATAAGTTCGCGGGGGTCGATCTCGACCGCGTGTCGGGTCAATTCCAGCATCGGCTGAACCGCGGCGATATCAACTTCAATCGCTTCGTGGATCAACGGGCGCAGAAGAACTTCCTGATTGATACACAGTTCGCCCTCTACCGCCGGGGTGACGTGGCCCGACAATTGAACCTGAACGTGAACCTCATCAACGCTGGTGGTTGGCGGAACCGGCCAATGGGCCCGGTCTTTAACCGGTACACGAGCTTTGCTTACAGCTCGTGGTATCCCGGCCCGGCGTGGGGCCCGCAGTATTGCTGGACGCCGCGCTGGTCGCCGTGGGTCAGCTGGTCGTTCTGGAACTGGTGCGTGCCGATTTACGATCCGCGTCCGTTCATCTGCCGTCCGGTGATTTACGATCCGTGCCCGCCGATCGTAGTCTACGAATATCCTGTGTGGCAGCCGCTGCCGGTCGTGACCTGCGGAACATGGATCGATGTCCCGCCGGTGGTAATCGATACCGGCTTTGATCTGGAACTGCTCGCCGTCCGGTTTGTCGATCCGGGACATCAGGAACAGAACCTGGGGCCGCGGTATCGCGTGTGGGTCCGGAACAACAGTCCGGCCGCCATCGGCGCTCCGTTTAACGTCACCTTGGTTGCGGCGATGGGACCGCAGTTGATGGGCGAACTCCCGCAAGCCGGGGCGACGATCCCCAACATGGAACCGAACTCGGTCACGCCGATTGATATCCGGCTGCCGCTGGCGGCGAATCGGTTAGGCCGTCAGGCAGACGGTGCAGTGGTCCCGTTCTCGCACCTGCACGTGATGGTCGACAGCCACCGCGATCTCGCTGAGAACAACGAAGCGAACAACGGCACCCTGCTCGATCGGACCACGATTTATCCGGTCGATCCGGCCGGGTTCTCGACGGACGTCACCGCGGCGCAAGCCGGCGCGATGGTCAGTCTCGCCGGGGAAGGCTTCGGTCCGGAACCGGGGCAACTGCTCGTGACGGTCAACGGGCAAACGCAGCAGGCCGAAGTGCACGGCTGGTATGATCTCGGCGTCAACTTCAAGCTGCCGGACTTCAACCTCGCGCAAGCGGCTGATGCCCAGATTATCGTGGTTCGTGGAGACTCGGCTGTGAGCAATCCGGTCGAACTGGATGTGGCACCGCAGGGCTGGTTGCAGGACGCGCAACTGCCGCCGGCGCCGGTCCCCGGTGGGACGGCTGCGGTAGAGCCGGGACTGCCCCCGCTGCCTCCGGCCAACTGAGCCACGCTGGTTGATCGATTGAGACTCGACACCCCGTCGGAAATTCCGGCGGGGTGTTTTCATTCCCTCCGGCCTCCTCTCCCTCGAGGAGAGAAGAAGGCAGCAGTTGCGATGGAGTTGATACCGCGAGGTCGCTACCATCACGACGCTATTCGGTGCCCTTATTTCCCCTCTTGTGACTGCGGAGCGATTTCATGGCGTTGCTCGATCTGAACACGTACCTCATCAAGGAACATGCCGGGATCTTCAAGCTCTGCGACAAGTACGACATCTACGACCCGGAGACCAACGAGAAGGTCGGCGTCGCGGAAGAGAAGCCCGGCAGCTTCGTGACCTTCATGCGACTGCTGGTCAACAAGCAGTTGATGCCCACGCAGGTTGTGGTGACCGAAGGGGAGACCGACGAGGTCGTGTTCACGATCCGTCGCGGCGTCGGGTTCTTGCGGACCAAGGTCACAGTGAACAACGCCGACGGCGAACTGATGGGCTACTTCAAGAGCAAGATTCTCTCTCTCGGTGGTGGCTTCCTGCTGTTCAATACCAAGGACGAGCAGGTCGGCGAAGTGAAAGGGGACTGGAAGGGCTGGAACTTCAAGCTCCTCAGCGCCAGCGGTAAGGAATGGGGCACGGTCGCGAAGAAATGGGCCGGGCTCGCGAAGGAAATGTTTACGTCGGCGGACAATTACGTCGTGTCGCTCGCCCCGGAAGTCAGCGGCAACGTCGGCCTGGTGACGCTGCTGCTCGCCGCAGGGCTGGCCATCGACACCGTTTTCAAAGAAAAGAAGTAGCTCCATCTTCGTAGGTCAGGCTGTGCCTGACTTCTTTCGATCATGACATCCAGCAAAGAAGTCAGGCACAGCCTGACCTGCAAGGTGAGTTTGCTATGACGCCGGTCGCTGATCCCGATCCATCGCAGGTGCTGGAGCTTCTCGCCGCGTTTCGCCGGTCCAAGGTGATGTTCGCGGCGCTGAAGCTCGGCGTGTTTGACATCTTGGCGAAGAACGGGCACACGGCGGACGAAGTCGCGGAGAAACTCACCACACATCCGGAAGCGCAGCGGCGGTTGCTCGATGCGTGCGTCGGTCTCGGCTTGCTGCAATGGGACGGTCAGAAATACCGCAATACCGCTGCGGCGACGGCGTATCTCACGCAGGAGAGTCCGCAGCGGTTGACGGGGTATCTGAATTTCTCCAACGACGTAATGTGGGGCCTGTGGGCGCACCTCGACGACGCCGTTCGCGAAGGGACGCACCGCTGGAAACAGGTATACGGTTGGGATGCCCCGATCTTCTCGCACTTCTTCCAGACGCCCGAGCGGAAGCGTGAATTCCTGATGGGAATGCACGGCTTCGGAGTCATCAGCTCACCCCACGTGGTCACCGCTGTTGATCTGCGACCGTTTCGTCATCTTGTCGATCTCGGCGGCGCGACCGGACACCTCGCGGTCGCGGCGTGCCGGCAATATCCTCAACTACGGGCGGCGGTGTTTGATCTCCCCGATGCCGTCCCTCTGGCCGAGGAAATGATCGCGGCAACCGAAGTCGCCGACCGTGTGAGTGTGGTCGGCGGCGACTTCTTCGTCGACCCGTTGCCGCCTGCCGATCTCTTCGCGTTGGGACGCATCCTGCATGACTGGGCGGAGGACAAGATCCACCAGTTGCTCCAGCGGATTTATGCAGCATTGCCATCGGGCGGCGGCGTTCTCATCGCGGAAAAGCTGCTGCGCGAGGACAAAACAGGGCCGAACTGGGCACAGATGCAGGATCTGAACATGCTCACGTGCACGGAAGGCCGCGAGCGGACTCTCGCCGAATACACCGCGCTGCTGGAACATCACGGTTTCACCCGCGTGCAAGGCGTGGTGACGCCGTCGCCACTGGATGCGGTGCTGGCGATCAAGGCGTGAGACGACTTTAGTAGTGCAAAGTGCTAAGTGAAAAAATGCAAAGTGCAAAGTGAGCAGAGACGGCTCTTCATTCACCACTTTGCATTTTTCACTTTTCACTTTGCACTGGTACTCTCCCGCAAAAACCCGTCTTGCCGCAAACGGCCGTCTTCGCCTACAGTTCGGGGTCGCGCGGGGGGAAGGGAGTCGTCTAGCGCAGAACCGGTGTCATGTTCCGCAGGTGTTACCGTTGTGGCAAAGGATGCGTGGGGGCCGTTGTCGGCCTGGCGGCGCTCATTGCCCTTGCGGAAATCGGCCTGCGAATCCAGGCGCTCACCGCTCCGCCCATAGCGAAATCCTCGCGCCTGCCCACGCCCGCCGCCGTTCCCTCGTGGACCACCGGCTGGCAACTTCGGCCATCGAGCCGGGTGACCATTCGTCCCGATGACGGCGAACCGTTCGTCTTCCGGACCAATCGCTGGGGGCTCCGCGGTGGTGAGGTCGAAGTGCCGAAACCCGCGGATGTGTACCGCATTCTGTGTCTCGGCGACGCGTGTCTGGTCGGGGCGAATTGTCCGGAGACGCAAAGCTTCGTCGTTCAATTGCAGAGCGCATTGCAGTCGCGGTTCCCGGTGGAAGTGATCAACGCGGGATTGCCCCTCGGCGGGCCAAGTCTTGCAGTGATCCGCACCGAACAGCTTATTGCCGCGCTGCAGCCGGATGCCGTGCTCCTGGTAACCGACGCGCAAGACGTGCTGCAGGACATCGCGCTGCGAAAGTGGATCGCCCGCGATCGGCAGGGGCAACCGGTGAGTTGTGCCCATCCGGAGGCCACGCCCGCGCGGACGCCGAATCTGGTGGCCCGGTTGCGAGACGAATTCCGTCTGGTCGACTGGGGTTGGACGCGTCTCTCCCAGGAATGGTCATCTGAGACGGCGGATCAGGATCAAAAAGTTCGCCGGGGTGCGGAGCTGCCGCGCGATCAATTGCCACGCGCACTGCAGCCGCTGCAGCACTTGCAGCAACTCTGCGAAAGTCATCATGCCGAACTGCTGATTGTCGCGACGCCGGCACGGGGCGAACTTTTTTGTGAGACCGAAGCATCGCCCGCGCGGCTCACCGATGCGGCGTTCTTCTCCGGGCTTGGTGAGTTCCTGAAGCAGTCGCGCGTGGTCGGCATCGACGCCACATCGGTCTTCAAGGCGACGGCTGAAAGTGACCATTCGGACTGGACGATTCGCGAGCATCAGGCGCTCGCAGCATGGGTGGCACAAGGCATTCAGGAGCGGTTGCCAGGGCCGTGGTCGAGTCCGTATGACCGGCCGAATGCCGTCACGCCCGCCGCCCACCGGGTCGCCGTTCCGCCGCTCCGTCGGTAACCCATTGACGGAACGCGGGTTATCGGCTTGAGAAACACGCCGCCGGTGCGATATAGTCCCGGTGATCCGTCGCCGGGTTGCGCTCGTTGACCCCGCTGCGCTCAGAATCCGCACGCTGAATCCGAGAGAACCGCTTTTATGGCCCGCACTTCGCCCTTGTTTTCCCGCATCCATGTGCTGCAGGTCGGTGTCGCGGCGCTGCTGTTGTCGATGGCGGTCGGTTGCAACGGTACGAAAGCCGACAGCAACGAGATTGTGATTGGACACTTCGGCTCGATGACGGGTTCGGAGGCGACGTTCGGCGAATCGACCGACAATGGGATCAAGCTGGCGATCGAAGAACTGAACGCCGCGGGCGGGATCAACGGCAAGAAAGTCCGGCTGATCACCTACGATGATAAAGGCGATGCCCGTGAAGCTGGTACTGCCGTCACGCGATTGGTGACCTCCGACCGTGTGGTCGCCGTGCTGGGCGAAGTGGCCTCAAGTTTGTCGCTGGCGGGGGCTCCCATCTGTCAGGATAACGGCGTGCCGATGATTACGCCGTCGTCAACCAATCCCGCGGTGACCAAAAAAGGGGACATGATTTTCCGTGTCTGCTTTATTGATCCGTTCCAGGGTTCAGTCTGTGCGAAGTTCGCCTGGGAATCGGAGAAACTGCAAGCGAAGAAGGCTGCCATTCTGACCGATCAGGCTTCCGCGTACTCCGTCGGCCTGATGGAGGAATTCGAAAAGGCGTTTGTAGCGCTCGGCGGGACGGTGGTCTCGAAGCAGCAGTATCAGGCCGGTGATCAAGACTTCTCCGCGCAACTGACCGCGATCCGCAGCAGTGGACCCGATGTGATCTTTATCCCCGGCTACTATACCGATGCGGGAAACATTGCCTTGCAGGCGAAAAAACTCGGCATCAACACGCCGCTGCTGGGGGGCGATGGCTGGGATTCTTCCAAGCTTGGCGAAATCGGCGGTGCAGCGCTGAATGGCTGCTATTACTCCAATCACTACTCGCATCAGGACCCGAGCGAACGCGTGCAGGAGTTCATCAAGAAGTACAACGAGAAGCACAAGCAGACGCCGGATGGCTTGGCGGCTCTGGGGTATGATGCGGCCCAGATTCTCTTCGAAGCGATGAAACGCTCGAAATCGCTCGGCGGCGCGGACCTCGCCGCGGAACTCGCAAAGACGAAGGACTTCAACGGCGTGACGGGGAAGATCTCGATCGACGCTGATCGCAACGCCGTCAAGCCGGCCGTCATTCTCGAAATGAAGGACGGCCAACCGCAATTCGTGACGACGATCAATCCCGGGACGTAAATCCACTCACAAGAACGATTCGGATTTCGCCTCGTGGCTGATTTCACGCAAACGTTGATGACCGCGATCGCCATCGGCAGCCTGTATGCGCTGATTGCGCTCGGCTACACGATGGTGTATGGCATCCTGAAGTTCATCAACTTCGCCCACAGCGACATCGTCGTGCTGGGAGGGTGGCTGAGCTACACGATCGCCACCTCACCGCTGCGTGTGCCATGGCTCGGCTGGCAACTGGGCTACAATTTGAATCCGCAATCCCCAACGCCCCCACTGTGGGTCGCTGTTGAAATCCTCATTAGGGTGATGTTGCTGTGCGGCTTGATCGGATTCACGATTGAACGCCTTGCGTATCGTCCCTTGCGGCGGGCTCCGCGGCTCAACGTTCTGATCACGGCGATTGGGGTCTCATTGTTCCTGCAGAACCTCGGACAGCTCGATTTTGTGTTTGGTGCGAGCCCGGAAAAAATGCCTGCGCTGCTGCCGAGTTGGGAGCTCGCGTCATTCTCCTTCGGTTCGGGCGAATCGACCCGCAAGGTTGTGATCAGCCTCGTCGATACGATGATCTTCGCGACATCCGCCGTGTTGATGCTGGTGCTGGAGTATCTCGTTTTCCGCACGAAGCTTGGCACGGCGATGCGGGCCGTCTCCTTCAATACAGATACCGCCGCGCTGATGGGCATCCCGGTGGATCGCGTGATCTCCTTCACGTTTGTGCTGGGGTCGATGCTCGCCGCCGCGGCCGGATTTCTGTATGTGATGAAATATCCCGGCATGAATCAGCCGGCGCACACCGTCTGGGTGCTGCTCGGGCTGAAAGCGTTTGTCGCCGCGGTGATCGGTGGCATCGGAAACGTGCGCGGCGCGGTGCTCGGTGGATTCGTCATCGCTGCCGTGGAACAGTTTGGGGCGTTTTATATCAGTTCGAATTATCGCGACGTGTATGTCTTCGCGTTGTTGATCGGCATCCTGCTGGTCAAGCCAACCGGTTTGCTCGGTTCGCCGTTGCGGGAGAAAGTGTGAGCACTTCGACTCCTGCGGCGACACCACCCGACCTCGCGCCCTTCCGTCCCGTCGGACCGATCGGGGGCATGTTGCCCTATGTCATCGGGATCGCGCTGGCGTTCGCGTTGCAGCTGCTGGCGCCGAAGTTCCTCGACCGCTACACCGCCCGCATCGTCATGGACACCGGGATTGCGGTCATTCTTGCGGTCTCGCTGAACATCGTGAACGGCATGACCGGCCAGTTCTCCATCGGTCACGCCGGGTTCATGACGATCGGTGGATATACCGCGGGCATGATCACCTACTACGGTTCGTTCTTCCTGTGGGGCTCGTTCGCGAAACACGGGGCGATGCTCGGCAGCGGGGAATGGTTGTTCGCCGCGTCGTGCGTGGTTGGCGGTCTGGTCGCGGCGGGATTGGGATACGTCGTCGGCTTGCCATCATTGCGATTGCGCGGGGATTATCTCGCGATTGTCACGCTGGGCTTCGGTGAAATTCTGCGCGTCGTGCTGCAGCAGACGGGGAAAGTCATCGACGATGGTGCGGCGCTGCGAGCGATGCCGTTGACCAAGTGGTTCCCGCCTCCGGTGGGCGGAGCCGTGGGGTTCGATGGCATTCCGAAGTACACGAATCTGTTCTGGGTCTACACCTTTGTGACCCTCACGCTCGTCGTGGCCTTTCGGCTCAAGCATTCGAGTCTCGGCCGCGCGATGATCTCCGTGCGTGAAGATGAAATTGCGGCGCAAGCGATGGGTGTGAACATTGCCCGGCAGAAGGTCCTCGCATTTGTGATGGCGGCCTTCTTTGCGGGTATCGCCGGGGGATTGTTCGCCCATGAAGGGGGCGTGATCATCAGCCCGAAAGACGCCGGGTTTCAACGCTCTTTCGATTACGTGATCATGACGGTGCTCGGCGGCCGCGGATCGATCAGCGGTGTGACGCTCGCCGCGATCATTCTCACAGTCCTCCCCGAGATGCTGCGGAGTGTCGCCGAATACCGGCTGATCGCGTTCGCGCTGTTGCTGATTGTGATGATGCTCGTTCGTCCGCAAGGTCTGTTCGGCATCCACGAAATCTGGCACATCCGGAGGAAGCGAGCATGACCGCCTCGCTGCTCCACGCGCAGGACATCGGCATTTCCTTCGGCGGCTTGAAGGCGGTGCAGGGCTTCTCGCTGCAGTTGCCGGCGGGTGGGTTGTATGGTCTGATCGGCCCCAACGGGGCGGGCAAGACGACAGTCTTTAATCTGCTCACGGGAGTCTACCGGCCCGACAAGGGCGCAATGCAGCTGGCAGCGCAGAATCTGATGGGCCGCAAACCGCATGAAATCACCGCCGCGGGAGTGGCCCGCACGTTTCAGAACATCCGGCTGTTTCCGAATCTCACGGTGCTGGACAACGTCCGCCTCGCCGGGCAGTTGCGCCACCGCGCGGGCTTAGGGGCCACGTTGTTTCGCACCGCGGGTTATCAGCGCCAGGAAGAATCGCTCACCCGCAAATGCTTCGAATTGCTCGGCATTTTCGGCATGCAGGATCGGGCGCACGAACTCGCGGACAGCTTGAGCTACGGCCACCAACGCCGCCTGGAAATCCTGCGGGCTTTAGCAACCGATCCGAAAGTGCTGCTACTCGATGAACCCGCAGCGGGGCTGAATCCACAGGAAAAAAAGGCGCTGGCTCTATCGATCCGGCAGATTCGTGATCGTTTTCAGGTCGCCGTGCTGCTGATCGAACACGACATGGGCCTCGTCATGGACATCTGCGAACGCATCGTCGTCCTCGACCACGGTGTCACCATCTGTGAAGGGCCGCCCAACGTGGTGCAGAACGACCCGAAGGTGATTGCGGCATACTTAGGTGGAGGATAGTTCTTTGTGGTCAGTGGTCAGGAAATGCGAATGAATTTCCAACTGACAACTGACAACTGACAACTGACAACTGACAACTGACAACTGACAACTGACAACTGACAACTGACAACTGACAACTGACAACAAACTGGCTCACAAATGCCTCTGCTCACCGTCACCGATCTCTCCGTCTGTTATGGGTCGATTCAGGCCCTGCGGGGGATTTCGTTGCATGTGAACGCCGGGGAGATTGTCACGCTTATCGGCGGGAACGGGGCGGGGAAGTCGACGACGCTGCGGACCATCAGCGGCTTGTTGTGCCCGCGGTCGGGGAAGATCGAGTTTGATGGCCAGGCGATCCAAGGGCAGGCCCCGCACCTCATCTCGCAGCGAAGATTGAGTCATGTTCCCGAAGGGCGCGGCATCTTTGCGAATCTGACTGTCGAAGAGAACCTGCAGCTGGGGGCGTACTTTCGACGCGATAAGGCCGCTGTTCGCGATGATCACGAACGCGCGCTGACTTTGTTCCCCCGCGTCCGGGAGCGGCTGCAACAACAGGCCGGGACGCTTTCCGGCGGCGAACAGCAGATGGTCGCGATTGCCCGGGCATTGCTCGCGCGGCCGAAACTGCTGATGCTGGACGAGCCGTCACTGGGCCTCGCTCCCCAGGTGGTGCAGACCATTTTCCAGGTGATTCGCGAGATCAATCAGGAAGGGACGACGATCCTGCTCGTCGAGCAGAATGCCAGCATGGCGTTGCAGGTTGCGCACCGCGCCTATGTGCTCGAAGTCGGCCACATCCAGATGGAAGGCGACGCGAAACAGCTCGCCGCGAGTGATGACGTCCGCAAAGCGTACCTCGGTGCCCACTAATCTTCAC
>DASRYX010000163.1:0-8436 GCA_035686985.1 Planctomycetaceae bacterium
CGAAACTGCCGCTGCCGATTTTCTCCAGCAGCTGATACCGTTCACCGGGATTCACGACGGGGATCCTTGGGAAATGCGAACACGAGTGCACCGATTCTAAAACGAAAACACGAACGTGTTCTCCACGCGATCGTAACGCCGTGGGCAAAGGCCTGCAAATTGGGTCAGCGGCTTAGAAGGACGCCGAGATGGTGCCGCAGCCGTTCGTCGTCATCGGTCGAGCCTGTCACGCCGGTGAACGGGTTACGGTCTTCCGAATTGAGCAGCCGCAAGACGCGGCGGTAAAGATCCCGCTCGCCGGCGGCATCCCCGCGCGAATGGGCGAGACTGGCGTCGCGCAGCAGGCGCTGATACGGCAACAACGGTTGCTGTTCCTCGCCGAGGAACTCCTGCACGATCACCAGGCGGGAATAGGCTTTCCCCTCGGCGGTGACGCCCCCTTCGAGGTCTAGAAACAGCAGCACGACTGACGACAAAATGCTGCACGCGAGCACGGCGTACAGCACGGCCGGGTTGGACTCACGCCGCTTCTGGGCCGTGGTTTTGGGGGAACCCAGGTTTTCCTTCAACTGCAATTCGGGAAGCTGGCCGTCTTCGCCCAGCCGCACGAGCGTCGCACCGGCCCGATCAGTGACAAACTTGGCGACCTTGCGACTGTTGCGTTCCGCTTTCTTCTCGCGTGCTCCGGTGCGACGACTCGCGGAGACGCCGGTCGATGTTTTTGCTTCGTCATCAGAGCTGGCTGCACCGCTGACAAACTTCAGTGTAGTGGCGTCCGTCAACTGGAGCAGTGCGGTCGCCGGCAGCCAGACCCATTGCTCATTCGGCGCGAGATGACTATCGATCAGCACCGCGCGGCCTTCGGGAACGAACAAAGCGAACCGGTTATTGCGGCGGGCAATCGTCGCATGATGCGCCGCCAGCTCCGGATCCGCGAGCACGACCTGATTCTCCGCCGCTTGACCGATTCCCGTCAGTTCTGCGGTCAGAGCGTAAACGCCGCCCCGATTGGCTCCTTGAGCAACAATCAATCGAGCCACAGAGTTGTCAGTCGCAGTCGACATCAGGTTTTGGGTTAAAACAAATCGGAGTACAGGAAGTTAATCAGGAACGGTCCCAGAATCACAATCACAGTCGACGCCATCACCAGAATCGCCGGCAACAGCATCTGCACGGCGGCTTCACCGGCAATGCGTTCGGCCCGCTGGCTGCGCTTGAGCCGCAAGACGTCGGCCTGCGTGCGGAAGATCCGTGACAGCGGTGTGCCGAGATTCTCCCCCTGCACGATCGATCCGATAATCGCGGTCAGTTCGTCGTCCGGCAATCGGTCTCGCAATGCTTCCAGTGATGTCGTGCGGCCTTTGCCCATATTCATTTCGCCGAGAACCCGGCCGAACTCGACACCGACCGGATGCTCACGGAATTCGTCCACACCCTGCTTCAGCGCCTGGATAAACGTCGCGCCGGCTTCCATCAACAGCGTGATCAGATCCAGCAGATAGGGAAGTCGCCGCTTGATGAGCACCAGCCGATACGCGGCCTGCCCGGCCAGCCGCCGCCGCAACAGGTACCCGGTGAGCACCGTGAGCAGCACCGCCATCACGATCCCCGGCGGTCCGATCATGTTCACACAGCCGTAAACGTAAACCGGCAGCAGGAACAACGCCTGGAGTTCGAGTTTCGCGAGGTACTCTTCCGCCGCCCAGACACGCGGCAATCCCGCGGCCTGAATTTCGCGCGTGATGTGCGGCAGATCTTTCGTAAACGTCCCGCGATTGAATTGCGCCAGCGGCTGAATCACCGGTTGGAAAAGGCGAAAAAACGGACTGACTTTCCGCAATTCATTCATGCGGCTGACGTCGTACCGCCATTGCTCGCCCTGCACCAGCTCGTCGCTGGCCAGCGTATTCGCGATGGTCCGCGCCAGCACAAATCCGGCAGCGGCGATCATCAGACACGCAAAGATCGGCGGCCCGTACGGCTCCACGATCTGCGCAAGCGGGAGAGCGGCGAGAAGTTCGACCATGACGGTCACAACAAACGAAGGGAAAACGCGGAATCTCCTAACGTTTTACCCCGCCTGCGGACCGGTGCAAAGGGACGCTGTCCCGACGTCACGTCACGGCCGGCTGAACCGCGAGGGGCTCTTTGAGAAAGCGCTCGCCCGTCGCGTTGTAGAAATAGAGCAGGCTCTGTTCAGATGACCATACGGCCCCAAGCCGGATACTGCGCGGGCCGCGGAGACAGAACTGCAGACCGCACCGGCTTCCCAGCCGCTGCAGCGGCGTTTCCTGCAGTTGGAACTGCTCGGGTAGCAGATTTTCATGGCGGCACAACGTCTCATGGACGTATTGCCGCAACTCGGTCAACGAAGGGAGACAAACCGCGGCTTTCGCCATGGTCAGCACGCTCCGAATTCAAGTCCCAGGGGTCAATCTTTGCTGTCAAACCATCGTGAGCGAAGGGTGACATCGGCCGGGCGCGAGACGAGAATTGCGTCCGTTGCGGCGGGGAGCGACCATTCTGCAGGACTCCTTGATCCGCTTCAAATCGCGCAACCGGAACCGTCATGGTGGGACTCAAGTGGAGGAATCTGCCACCGTCCGAACGCGCCTGTTGCCACTGATGGGTGATCCAAATTCCGTGGGCGGTACGGCGCTAGCCGCCGGTTTTGTATTTACAGGACACACCGGCGGCTAGCGCCGATCCGCTCACAAGACTGTGCTACGATGGGGGCGTGCATCACCATTTGTTGTGAACTGCGATGTCTTCCTCTCCCGACGTGAATGCTGCAAGCTTCCCCAAGGCGGCGAGGTTGCGCACGTCGAGCGAGTTCAAAAACGTTTACGACCGGCGCTGCAAGGCCAGCGATGGAACGCTGCTCGTGTTCGTGAACAGCAATGCCCTCGGACGGACGCGGCTCGGCCTCAGCGTGTCACGCAGGTTTGGCCCGGCGATAAAACGCAACCGATTCAAACGACTCGTGCGTGAGGCATTCCGGCTCTCACAGGCCGAATTGCCAATCGGCGTCGATCTCGTTGTGATCCCGCAAGGAGCACTTCGCGAAACGATGGCGACCTACCACGAATCGCTCCTGCGTCTCGTGCGAAAACTGCATCGCCGACTGGTGGCGAGTCCCAGCCCGTTGCCTTCGACGGACACGGTTCGCGAGGACACCGCCCCATGAGTTTGCCGGAGACGCTGCAAAAGTTGCCGGCCCGCGGCCTGATTCTCGGCGTGCGGTTTTATCAGGTGTTCATCGGTCCGCTGCTGGGGAAGCACTGCCGGTTCACGCCGTCCTGCAGCGTCTACTTCATCGAAGCCGTCGAAAAGTATGGTGCCGTTCGCGGCGCCTGGAAGGGCGTCTGCCGGATCGGCCGCTGCAACCCGTGGTGCGAAGGCGGGCATGATCCACCGTAGGCCCATAATCGTGCTGCAACGGAGTCACGACCATGAAAATGTTTCTCGCCGGAGAATGGACGGACGGAGCGGAGCGCGCCGAGGTGCATTCTCCCTTCGACGGCAGCGTGGTGGACACCGTGCCGCTGGGGACCCCGGAGGACATCACCCGCGCCGTGAATACGCTGGTGACCGGGGCCGCGATGATGCGGCGGATGTCCGCGTATGATCGCAGCCAGATTCTGCGACGCGCTGCCGATGGGCTGCGTGCTCACGCCGAGGACTTGGCACACACCATCACGGCGGAAGAAGGAAAGATTCTCGCCGAAGCGCGGATGGAGGTCGCCCGGTCGGCGGAAACGCTCGAAGTTTCGGCCGAGGAAGCCAAGCGAGTCGTTGGCGAAATGGTGCCGCTCGATGCCGCGCCCAATGCCGCGGGAAAGATCGGCTTCACGCTGCGACAACCGTGCGGCATCGTGGCCGCGATCACGCCGTTCAACTTCCCGCTCAACCTCGTGTGTCACAAAGTGGGACCGGCACTCGCGGGCGGCAACGCCATTCTGATCAAACCTGCGAGCAACACGCCGCTCTCGGCTTTGAAGCTCGTTGAAATTCTTCTCGAAGCCGGTGTGCCCGAAACCGCGATTGCGTGCATCACCGGCCCGGGCGGCAAGCTGGGTAACGCCATCTGTGATGAACCTCGCATCCGGAAAATCAGTTTCACCGGTAGCGCGGAAGTGGGCGAACAGATTTGTCGCCGCGCGGGTTTGAAGCGCGTGACGATGGAACTCGGCGGCAACGGCCCTGTGCTGATCTTGGATGATGCCGATCTGGATCTCGCTGCCCGCGCGATTGCCGCCGGGGGATACGCGAACGCCGGGCAGGTCTGCATCTCCGCTCAGCGCGTGCTGACATCATCGAAGGTCGCGGGAGATTTTGTCGACGCTCTGCGACCGCATGTCGCCTCGATCAAAGCCGGAAACCCGTTGCATGATGAGACGAAGATGGGGCCGATGATCCGCCCTGAAGAAGCCGCGCGTGTCGGCGAATGGATCGATGAAGCCGTCGCGGCCGGTTCGGAACTTGTCTGCGGCGGGCACCATGAGCGCGGCGTCTATGCCCCGACGATTCTCGATCGCGTCGATCCCAACCTGCGGGTCAGTCGTGACGAACTGTTCGGCCCGGCGGTGGCGATCACGCGGTGTCACGATGTCGCGGAAGCGATCCGCATTGCGAATGATTCCCCGTACGGGCTCGCCGCGGCGGTCTTCACACGGAATCTCGAATCCGCGTTCCGCTTCGCCCGGGATGTCGACGCGGGCAACCTGCACGTCAACTGGTCAACACAATGGCGCGTCGACCTGATGCCATACGGCGGTCTGAAGCACAGCGGTCTCGGCAAAGAGGGCCCGAAATACGCCCTCCACGAGATGACCGAAGAGAAACTCGTCGTGCTGCACCTGCCGGCGGAAACGACGTGAAGTCCGGCATTTTCCTCAATGCCGGACTTCTGCATTTCAATTGAGACCGAGCGTCGATTTGAAATACAGAAGCCCGGCGTCCAAGGCAGATGCCGGGCTTCAATTCTATGGCTGTTCGGGGGTGGGTTGCGGAACCGCGTCCGAACGCGGAGCCGGTTCACCCAGCACCGCGACAATTTCCGGGTAGTCCAGCGATTCTTCCTTGAGCAGCGCCTGCGTCAGCGCATCGAGTTTTCCTCGATGATCTTTCAGCGTCTGCATCGCGCGGTGATCGGCCTGGACGAGGAACCGCTGGACTTCGGAATCGATCGTGCGGGCGGTTTCGTCGCTGAAGTCGCGCTGCTCGTGATATTCCTTCCCGAGGAACGGTGACTCATCGGAATTATGGAACGCGACCGGGCCGATGACATCACTCATGCCCCAGCGCGAAACCATTTTGCGGGCAATTCCCGTGGCCCGCTTCAAGTCGTCTTCAGCCCCCGCGGAGTACTCATTGAAGATGAGCTTTTCCGCGGCGCGGCCGCCCAGCATGAATGCGAGCTGCGAGTGCAATCGCCGTTCACCGACGTTGTAACGATCTTCGTTCGGCAGCAACTGCGTGACACCGAGCGCCCGGCCGCGGGGAATGATCGTCACCTTATGGAGCGGGTCGACATCGGGCTGCATCCACGCCAGCAGCGCATGCCCCGCTTCGTGATACGCCGTCATTTCCCGTTCGTGCGGGCTAAGAATCTCTTCACGTTGCGGCCCCATCAGCACCTTATCGCGGGCCGCATCGAAGTCATCCATCGTCACGGTGTTGCGATTGAATCGTGCCGCGTGCAGTGCCGCTTCGTTGACCAGATTCTTTAACTCGGCGCCGGAAAAGCCGATCGTGCTGTTGGCGATCGATTTCAAATCGACATCTGCATCCAGGGGCACATTGCGGACGTGAACTTTCAGGATCCCCTCGCGCCCGGATCGGGTCGGACGATCGACGGCCACATGGCGGTCGAAGCGACCGGGTCGCAGCAATGCCGGATCAAGAACGTCAGGGCGGTTCGTGGATGCGACCACGATCACCGCTTCCGTCTGCTGGAAACCGTCCATTTCACTGAGAATCTGGTTCAGCGTCTGTTCACGCTCATCGTGACCGCCTCCAAAGCCCGCACCGCGAATGCGGCCGACGGCGTCGATTTCATCGATGAAAATCAAGCACGGCGAGTTTTCCTTGGCGGTGCGGAACAGGTCCCGCACACGGCTCGCCCCGACGCCGACGAACATCTGGATGAACTCGGAGCCGTTGATGCTGAAGAACGGCACGCCGGCTTCCCCAGCCACGGCGCGGACCAGCAATGTCTTGCCGGTCCCGGGCGGGCCCATCAGCAGCACGCCTTTGGGAATCTGGGCACCGAGCCGCTGAAACTTCGCTGGCGTTTTGAGAAACTCGACGATTTCCTGCAGCTCACGCTTCGCCTGCTCCATCGCCGCGACGTCATCGAACGTCGTCTGGTGATCGCTCGGGCGGAACCGGCGGGCCGGGCTCCGGATGAAGCTGCCCGCCATCCCGGAGGAAAGCGGATCGGATTGCCGTCGAATCAGAAACCACAACAACAGCAGACTGATCGCCGTGACGATGACCATCCCGGCGAGATAGTTGCCGAATTCATTGACCGGTTCGGACGAGACCTCGACCTTGCGGTCTTCGAGAAACGTCCGTAGCGCTCCCTGGTCTTCCGGCGGCAGCGCCGAATTGAACTTCTTGACAAGTTGCTTGCCTGAGGTTGTCGTCGGCGCGGATTTGAATTCGCCGACCACGTAATCGCCGCGGTACATGGCCCAGTCAACGTTGCGGGCCTCCGCCTGCGCTTTCAAAAAGGTGTACGTCACTTTCGATCCATGCGACGTGGGGGACGACCGCCACGCCCACAGCAGCAACATCAGCATGACGAGAAAGAACAGTGCGCCCGATCCCGACCAGGAGGACTTCGGCGCATCATCACCACCACCCCGCACAACCCGTCGCGGTGTCTTCGACGGACGCGATGAAGAATCATCATTATCGGCCATGCGGCTCGCTCATCTCTCGCAAAGGACTATCGTGCGCGACAGTCCCGCAAGGCACGAGACGACGCAAACTTAAGAGCGTAACCGACCGCCATCAGAGAGGCAACGCGACCGCATCCAGCGCAGTTAATTGGCGGTGGCAAGTTCCGGCTTACTCCCGCGATGTAGGCGAACCTCTGCGACCGGCTCCGGAAGATGAAAGACTGTATGACGCGGCAAGCCTAATCGCTGTTGCGGAGCAAGTGAGCACCCCGGATAATCTCCGAGTGTTTTCGTTTCTACTGGCGGATCACCCATGGCCGGGCTGCGTGAGTTTTCGTTTCCAATCATGAATGGGCAATGCAGAATCACGTCCGACGCTATCTATTTTGATTACGGCCGAAGCTGGAAAGTGTTTTGTCGGCTCTTTGGGCAGCCATCCAAGAAACGGTCGCTCGTCATCGCATTTATTTTTGGAATCCCGCTCGTTCTCTGCGCCAGTGCTTTTGCAGTATTTGGACACTGGCACCTTGTAAGCACACCGCTCCTATTCGGGGCGGTGCTCACGCTGGGTGCAATCGCGACATTTTTCTACGAAGAGCACAGCTACCCAGATATCATCCCCTTGAATGCCATCCAGAGCGTAGCGAGCCAGCCTCCGGCTGGGTTCACAATCACATTCGAGATTGATGGCCACAGTCAGAAAACATCGTTTTGCCTTCGATGCGCCAATCAGCGTGATCGGGCCGAGACATTCAACGCTGTGTCAGACATCTTTGCCGCAGTGGTCTGAATTCGTAACTCATTCCGGTATCATTCAAAGTGTACCACCACCAGTTGATTAGAGAATCAGCATCGCATCGCCGTAACTGAAGAAGCGATAGCGTTCGGCAATCGCGGCGGCATACGCGGCACGCGTCAATTCGTAACCCGCGAAGGCACTGACCAGCATCAACAGCGTGGACTTCGGCAGGTGGAAATTGGTGAGCAGAACATCCACCGTGCGAAACTGGTACGGCGGCGTGATGAACAGTCGCGATTCCCCTTCCCAACCGGACCAGCCACTCGCGGCGTGGGCGGTCTCCAGGGTGCGACACGCCGTGGTACCCACCGCCACGATACGGCCGCCGTCGGAGCGAACCCGCTGCAGTCGGGCCGCCGTCTCCGGGGAAAGCGTGCACCACTCGGCATGCATCACGTGTTCGCGGATGTCACTCACGCTCACCGGGCGGAACGTTCCCAGACCGACGTGCAACGTCACCTCGGCCCGATCAATCCCCCGCTGTCGGCACTGTTCGAGTAACTCCGGCGTGAAATGCAGCCCGGCCGTGGGAGCCGCGACCGACCCCGGCGTCTGCGCAAACGTGGTTTGATAACGCTCCCGGTCTTCCGCTCGTTCTTCCATGCGGGCAATATACGGCGGCAACGGGATCCGGCCGAACTGGTCGAGTAACTCCCACGGGTCCCGTTCGGAACGGGGATGCCATAACCACACGCCTTCGGGCCCACGCTCGATCAATTCGAGTTCGAG